>JANNKS010000439.1:0-18274 GCA_031396425.1 Rhizobacter sp.
CGTAGACCCCACCAATCAGGAGGCCGAAGATCAGGTACCAGTACTTGACGAAGAACTCCGACATTGCAATGACCACCAGCGTCGGCGCAGGCAGGTCGGCACCGAAGGATCGGAACACCTCCTTGAAGGCCGGGATCACGAAGATCATGATGACGGCCGTAACGACGAAGGCAACCACCAAGACTGCGACCGGGTAAATCAAGGCCGAGCGAATCTTGTTCTTGATCGCCATCGTCTTTTCCTGGTAGATCGACAGGCGTTCGAGCAATGCCTCCAGAATGCCGCCGGCCTCACCGGCCTCAACCAGGTTGCAATAGAGCGCATCAAAATACAGCGGGTGCTTGCGGAATGCTGCGGACAGACTGGTGCCAGTCTCCACGTCGCTGCGAATGTCGGTGAGCATGCGCGTCAGGCGCGGATTGGTGCTGCCTCGCGCGACGATGTCGAACGACTGAATGAGCGGCACGCCGGCACGCATCATGGTGGCGAGCTGGCGCGTGAAGATTGCGATGTCTTTCTGCTTGATCGCACTCCCGCCGCTCAGGCGGCGCTTTTTCACCTTGGTGACCAGAATTCCCTGGCGGCGCATGCTGGCGCTGACCATGGCTTCGCCACCGGCACGCATTTCGCCGCGCACAACCTTCCCGTTCTTGTCCTTGCCCTCCCACTCGAAGACAATTTCCTTGATGGTCTTTGCGGCTACTGCAGTCGCCATGGTGCTTTCGAGGACTCCGCGTCCTGTCCCTTGGTTTGATTTCGTTTACTCGTTGGTCACCGAAATGACTTCCTCGAGTGTGGTCACACCAACCCGAACCTTGACCAACCCCGACTGACGAAGATCGCGAACGTTTTCACGCTGGGCCTGGGCAGCAAGGTCCATCGAGGTCCCTTCGGCCAGGATGAGGCGCTGAATCTCTTCGGAGATCGGCATCACCTGATAGATGCCCACGCGGCCCTTGTAGCCATTGTTGCAGGACGAACAACCCACGCTTCGATAGGGCTTCCAGGTGCCGTCCAGGTCGGATTCCTTGAAGCCGGCCTTGAGCATGGCCTCGCGCGGGTAGTCGGCCAGCGTCTTGCAGTTCTCGCAGAGCTTGCGAGCAAGGCGCTGCGCAGTGATGAGCAGGACGCTCGAAGCAATGTTGAACGGCGCCACGCCCATGTTGAGCAGCCGGGTGAGGGTGGTAGGCGCATCGTTCGTGTGCAGGGTCGACATCACCATGTGCCCGGTCTGCGCGGCTTTGATGGCAATGTCGGCGGTTTCGAGGTCACGAATTTCGCCGACCATGATGACATCCGGGTCCTGGCGCAGAAACGACTTCAGCGCCACGGCAAAGCTCATGCCGGCTTTGTCGTTGACATTGACCTGGTTGATGCCAGGCAGGTTGATTTCGGCCGGATCCTCCACAGTGGAAATGTTCACCCCCGGCTGATTCAGGATGTTCAGGCAGGTGTAGAGCGAAACCGTCTTGCCGCTGCCTGTCGGGCCGGTCACAAGGACCATGCCGTAAGGCCTGGCGATGACTTTGAGAAGCCGATCCTTCTCGATCTTCTCGTAACCAAGCGCTTCGATGCCGAGCTTTGCACTCGACGGGTCGAGGATACGAATCACGATCTTTTCGCCGAACAGCGTGGGCAGCGTGCTGACCCGAAAGTCGATGGCCTTGCTGCCGAACTTGAGCTTCATTCGCCCGTCCTGAGGGACGCGCTTTTCGGCGATGTCCAGGCGCGATATGACCTTGATGCGCGACGCCAGCTTGTCCTTGATGGCGATCGGTGGTTGGGTGATTTCGCGCAGTTCGCCGTCGACACGGAAACGAACCCGATAGTGGTACTCGTAGGGTTCGAAATGCAGGTCCGACGCGCGTGCATTGATCGCGTCGATGAGCATCTTCTGCAGGAAACGAACAACCGGCGCGTCTTCGACATCGGTCGCGGATTCAGCCGCCTCCTGCGGAGCGGTGACGTCATCGGTGACATCAAACTCGAAATCCCCCGACGCCATCGATTCCAGAGCTTCGGCCGCAGTGGCGCCCGTCCCTTCCAGAACCTTCGACAACTTGTCGTGTTCGACGATGACCCATTCGGGCGCAAGCTGGGTCGCAAACTTGATGCGCTCAACGGCCTCCTGATCGGTGGGGTCGGCACCGCCGATGAACAAGCGACTACCGCGCTTTCCGAGAACGACGATCTGATACTGCGCCGCCAGCTTGGCGTCAATCACATTGCGCGGCAAGCGCTGCAAATCCGCCGAAGCCAGATCGAACAACGGAAGTGCCAGCGCGTTTGACAGCGTGTGGGCCAGGTCTGCGGGCGACACCGCGCCCGCAGCGATCACCGAGGCGATGAAACTTGTGCGCTTGTCTTTCGCGCTGCGGACCAATTCCTCTGCCGTCTTGGCATTGAGCTTGCCTGCGTGCACGAGCACCCGCGCCACGCCGGAAAGCGCGGATTGTGGAGCTTCAGCCAATGTGTCCACGATGCGTACGCTCAATTCGGAACTGGGGAAAAGCGCACGATCATCGCCGAATATGGCGGGGCTGTAAACGCTGGCCCGGCGGGGGCGCGTCAACTTTTCACATGCAGGGTGGCGCCAACTTGCAACCAGTTGCTTGGGAGTGGCCTTGGGTGCGGAAGAGACCTGGTCGGGGTGAGAGGATTCGAACCTCCGGCCTCTACGTCCCGAACGTAGCGCTCTACCAGGCTAAGCTACACCCCGAAATTCGACTGCGGCAGATCAACTGCGCGCTTCAAGTTCGCAAGCGGCTCACGAAGAACGCTCGACGGAACGAGCGCAGAATTCTAGCAGAGCATCGCGGCAAGCCGAGTGGGGCAGCAGGCTCAGGCTGGCACTGGCCTTGTCGGCCTCAGTGCGCGCCGCAGCGCGCGTTGCCTCCACGGCTCCGGTGTGGCGAACGATCTCGACTATTTCCGGCAGCAAGTCGACTTCTCCATGCTGTATCGCGCGACGGATCAGGGCCCGTTCAGCTGCAGTGCCTCGCTCCATGGCAATCAACAAGGGCAATGTCGTCTTGCCTTCGCGCAGGTCATCGCCCACGTTCTTGCCCAGCTCAGCCGTCGCGCCTTCGTAATCGAGAAGGTCATCAACAAGCTGGAATGCAGTGCCCAGAGACCGCCCGTAGGCGGCGCACGACTCTTCAGTCGCCGCGTCGGCATCGGCGAGCACCGCGCCGAGGCGGGCGCTGGCTTCAAACAGTTTCGCGGTCTTGAAACGAATCACCCGCAGGTAGTCTTCCACCGCGATATCGGGATCGTGCATGTTCATCAACTGCAGCACCTCCCCTTCGGCGATGACGTTGGTCGCGTCGGCAAGGACCTCCAGAACCCGCATCCTGTTGACCGAAACCATCATCTGGAAGGCGCGCGAATAGACAAAGTCACCGACCAGAACGCTCGCAGAATTGCCGAACAATGCGTTCGCAGTCTTGCGACCACGTCGCAACGCTGACTCGTCAACCACATCGTCATGCAGCAATGTCGCGGTATGGATGAATTCGACGGTCGCGGCCAGCTCAAAACGCTCGACCCCATCAAAACCCAGCGCCCCACTGAACAGCAGCACCAGTTTGGGCCGAATTCGCTTACCGCCAGCGCTGATGATGTAGTGCGCTATCTGGTCGATCAGTGCGACATCGGAGGTGAGTCGGCGCTGGATGACAGAGTCGACCTCCCGCATCTCGGCCGACAGCACAAATGCTGCGGAGGGCTCAGGGGAGATGGCGGGCGGTGAAGGGGGCTGCACGCTGGGCTAAGGTGAACCGCACGCATTATAGAAAAGCCGAGATCAATGCCACGAGCGGCGTTCGGCGTTGGGGCCGGCATGGCACCTGCAATGGTGGGGCTGCGACCCGGCTGACCATCACCCGATCCACGGATGCTATACTTTCGGGCTTCGCCAATCTTTCATTGGTGAATTTTGCCTGTGCGTTGCGCCGGGCCAAGGTCATCGAAGGGGTAGATATATGTACGCGGTCATCAAAACCGGCGGCAAGCAATATCGGGTCGCCGCTGGCGAAAAGATCAAGATTGAGCAAATTGCGGCCGAAGTCGGTCAGGAAATTCGTCTCGATCAAGTCCTCGCGGTTGGCAGCGGCGCGGCCCTGTCGGTTGGAACGCCCTGGGTTGCGGGCGCCAGCGTGACCGCCAAGGTATTGGCGCAGGGCCGACACGACAAGGTGCGTATCTTCAAGATGCGACGTCGCAAGCACTACCAAAAGCGCCAAGGTCACAGGCAGGCGTTCACGGAACTAGAGATCAGCGCCGTCAACGCCTGATCCAGAGCTAGGAGTCAGACATGGCACAGAAAAAGGGCGGCGGTTCAACCCGCAACGGGCGCGATTCCCAGCCGAAGATGCTCGGCGTCAAGGTGTTCGGCGGCCAGGTCATTCCCGCCGGATCGATCATCGTGCGTCAGCGCGGTACAAAGTTTCATGCCGGGCCGAACGTGGCAATGGGTCGGGATCACACCCTGTTTGCCCTGGTCGATGGCCGGGTGGCCTTTGCAATCAAAGGGCCGCTCAATCGGCAGACAGTCAGCGTGCAGGCTGCGTAACGGCGGCATCAGTCGCAGGAATGAAGCCCCGGCATTCCGGGGCTTTGTTTTTTGCACTCCGCGCGCTTGGTATTCTTGGCGAATCTCCCGCACTCGCCATTGCGGGCAAGCCGCCACGACCGGTTGCGGACAAGGTGGCCGGTCCGGGACGGTCAAGTGGGTGAAACACCGCATCACTGCGCGACGGCGGTGCCGTCTTTCATATCGGTGACAAAGACATCATGAGATTTGTCGACGAAGCGACCATCGAAGTTGCAGCTGGCGATGGCGGCAGCGGATGCATGAGCTTCCGGCGCGAAAAGTTCATCCCCTTTGGTGGGCCTGACGGGGGCGATGGCGGGCGCGGCGGCAGCGTCATTGCCGTCGGGGACCGCAATCTGAACACACTGATCGACTTTCGGTACGCGCGCAAGCACATCGCCCGCAACGGCGAAAGTGGTCGCGGTTCTGACCAGTTCGGCGCAGCGGCGGCCGACATCGTGTTGCGCATGCCGATCGGAACCATCATTCGAGACGCCGAAACCGATGAAGTGCTTGCCGAACTGCTCGTACCTGACGAGCGGGTCACGATCGTCAAGGGCGGTGACGGTGGCTTTGGCAACCTGCATTTCAAGAGCAGCACCAACCGTGCACCCCGGCAGAAAACCTCGGGTTGGCCCGGCGCGCAGCGCAAGCTCCGGCTGGAATTGCGTGTGCTGGCCGATGTAGGGCTGCTCGGGATGCCCAATGCCGGCAAGTCGACGCTGATTGCGGCCACCTCGAATGCGCGGCCGAAGATCGCCGACTATCCGTTCACCACCTTGTATCCCAACCTGGGCGTCGTCAGGGTCGCTGCAGAACAGAGTTTCGTCATCGCCGACATACCGGGTCTGATCGAAGGTGCATCCGAGGGCGCCGGCCTGGGGCACCAGTTCCTGCGCCATTTGCAGCGCACCCAATTGCTGCTGCATGTTGTCGACATCGCCCCTTTCGACGAAGGCGTCGACCCGGTCGTGCAAGTCAGGGCCATCACCTCCGAGCTCGGAAAATTCGACAAGTCGCTGTTGAGCAAACCCCGTTGGCTGGTATTGAACAAGATCGATATGGTCCCGGCTGGAGAGCTTGAACAGCGCGTCAAGGCAATCGTCCGACGCTTGCGCTGGAAGGGGCCCGTGTTCCCGATCTCGGCGTTGGCGCGCGAAGGGCTTGAACCCTTGATTCGGGCAGCCTTTGAGCATGTCTCCAAGCTCAAGAACCCACCCATCGCAGAAGTGGATCCGCGCTTTCAGGAAAAGGCGGGCGAAGACGCATCATGAACAGTGTCTTGACCGGTGCCCGACGCATCGTGATCAAAGTCGGCTCGAGCCTGGTCACGGACGAAGGACGCGGCGTCGACGCGCAGGCCATAGGCGATTGGTGCTCGCAAATGGCCGCCCTTGCCAAACAGGGGCGGGAACTCGTCATGGTGTCCAGTGGCGCGATTGCCGAGGGAATGAAACGCTTGGGCTGGACCACTCGGCCCAAGGAGATACACGAGTTGCAGGCCGCTGCCGCAGTCGGGCAGATGGGCTTGGCCCACATCTACGAAACGAAGCTGCGCGAACATGCAATGCACAGCGCTCAGGTGCTGTTGACGCACGCCGACCTCGCCGATCGCGAGCGCTACCTCAACGCACGCTCGACGTTGCTTACGCTGCTGCGCTTGCGAGTCATACCGGTCATCAACGAGAACGACACGGTGGTCAACGACGAAATCAAGTTCGGCGACAACGACACGCTGGGTGCGCTGGTCGCCAATCTTCTGGAGGCCGACGCGTTGATCATCCTGACCGACCAGAAGGGCCTGTTCTCTGCAGACCCGCGACGCGACCCCTCGGCCCGCTTGATTGAACACGCCAGCGCCGGGGCAGCAGAACTCGAACTGATGGCTGGCGGCGCGGGCAGTGCAATCGGGCGTGGCGGCATGCTCACCAAGGTGCTGGCGGCCAAGCGTGCAGCGAGCAGCGGTGCCTCGACTGTCATCGCCTGGGGCAGGGAGCCCAACGTCTTGCTGCGTCTGGCTCAGGGCGAGTCGATCGGCACAGCGTTGTTTGCATCAACCCCAAAACTGGCCGCGCGCAAACAATGGATGGCCAACCATCTGCAACTGCGTGGCTCGGTCGTTGTCGACGCAGGGGCCCTGTGCAAGGTTCGCGATGAAGGAAAAAGTCTGTTGCCCGTTGGGGTCACGGAAGTGATCGGTGAGTTCCATCGCGGCGACGTGATCGCCGTTCGCGGCCCGGACGGAGCCGAGTTGGGGCGTGGACTTGCGAACTACGGCAGCAGCGAAGCAAGGCTCATCGCCGGTAAGCCTTCAACGACCTTCGAGTCGTTGCTCGGCTTTACCGGCGAACCCGAAATGATCCACCGCGACAACCTCGTACTTGGCTGAATTCAGCCAGGCGCTTCGCCTTGTGGAGGTATCGAAGGCGAGTCATCGGTGTTCGGCGAATCCGGTGCCTCTGCAGGACGACCACGCTCGTTTCCGTACACATTGGTCTGTGGCCGCAGACCCGTTCGCAAGTATCGATTGTGATTGTGGGCCCTCGGGACAAACCGGGCGAGTTCGGTCAATGCGAGCTGATAGACGTCGCGTTTGAAATCGATCACCGACTCAAGCGGTACCCAATACTCATTCCATCGCCAGGCGTCGAATTCCGGGTGTTCGGTGGCGCGCAGATTCATGTCGCTGTCATGCCCGGTGAGTTGCAGAAGAAACCAGATCTGCTTCTGCCCACGGTAGTGCCCACGCGCATCGCGCCGGATGTAGTGATCGGGGACTTCGTAGCGCAACCAATCGCGGGTCCGCGCGACGATGCGAACGTGAGCGGGCAACAGCCCTACCTCCTCATGGAGTTCGCGCAACATCGCCTGCTCGGGCGTTTCGCCGTACTTGATGCCCCCTTGCGGGAACTGCCAGGAGTGGGTGCGTATTCGCTTGCCCCAGAACACCTGGTTCCTTTGGTTGAGCAGGATGATGCCGACGTTGGGTCTGAACCCTTCACGGTCGAGCATAATCAACCCCAAATCAATCGTTGGAATTGATTATTGCATTGGCTCCGCGGGATTCAAACCCTTGGGTTTCCCGAGCCGGCGGCCGTTTCTGCGAATCCCGTCTCATTTCACTGCATGAAAGCCTCCCAGTTCTTCGTTTCAACGCTGAAAGAGGCCCCCGCCGACGCAGAGGTGATCAGCCACAAATTGATGATCCGCGCGGGCATGATCAAGCGCCTCGGTGCGGGCATTTACACCTACATGCCGATGGGCCTGCGCGTCATTCGCCGAATTGAAACCATCATTCGCGAGGAGATGAATCGAGCCGGTGCAGTCGAGTTGTTGATGCCTGTGGTGCAGCCGGCGGAACTGTGGCAAGAGACTGGTCGCTTCGAAAAGATGGGCCCCGAACTGCTGCGCGTCAAAGACCGACACGAACGCGATTTCATCATCCAGCCCACCAGTGAAGAGGTGATCACCGACATTGCGCGGCAGGAACTTCGAAGCTACCGCGCCCTGCCGAAGAATTTCTATCACATCCAGACCAAGTTTCGCGACGAGCGAAGGCCGCGGTTTGGTGTGATGCGAGGACGAGAGTTCACGATGAAGGACGCCTACTCGTTCGATCGCGATCTCGAAACCGGCCGCCGCAGCTATGAAGCCATGTTCAAGGCCTACTGCACGATCTTCGACCGCATGGGTTTGAAATACCGCGCCGTGGCCGCGGACAGCGGTGCCATCGGCGGCGACTTGTCGCAGGAGTTCCAGGTGGTCGCCGATACCGGTGAAGACGCGATCGTCTATTGCCCGGACAGCGACTACGCGGCTAACATCGAGCTGGCCGAAGGCGTCGCCCTTCTGGACGCTCGAGCGCTGCCCGAAATGCCTTGCACAAAGGCCTCGACGCCGGGAAAGGCGACCTGCTCCGAAGTGGCCACGCTGCTCGGACTCCCCTTGTCTCGCACAGTGAAGTCTCTCGTGCTGGCCACCGATGAGCACAACGACGCGGGTGAATTGATCAAGAGCACGATCTGGCTGTTGCTGGTGCGGGGTGATCACGATCTCAACGAAGTGAAGTCGGGCAAGATCGAAGGTCTCAAGGGTGGGTTTCGTTTTGCCACCGGCGCCGAAATCGAAGCGCACTTCGGTTGCAAGCCCGGCTACCTTGGTCCGATTGACCTCAAAAAACCCGTCAAGGTGGTGGCCGACCGCACAGTCGCGCGAATGGCCGATTTCGTTTGCGGTGCCAACGAGCTCGACTTCCACTACACCGGTGTCAACTGGGGACGCGATCTGCCCGAGCCCGACGAGGTGGCCGATATTCGCAATGTGGTGCCGGGAGATCCGTCACCCGATGGCCTTGGCACCCTCGCGATTCAGCGCGGCATCGAAGTCGGCCACATTTTCTTGCTGGGCACCAAATACAGCGATGCGATGAAGGCAACGTTTCTCGACGAGAACGGCAAGCCACAGGTGTTTGTGATGGGTTGCTACGGTATTGGCGTTACCCGCTTGGTGGGCGCAAGCATCGAGCAGAACAACGATTCGCGCGGCATTCTCTGGCCGGACGCCTTGGCTCCGTTCACTTTGGTGATCTGCCCGATCGGCTATGAACGTTCGAGCGCGGTGCAGCAGGCCGCAGATGCGTTGCATGACGCACTCGCCGGTCTGGGCGTTGACGTTCTCATCGATGACCGCGGGGAACGGCCCGGCGCCATGTTCGCCGACTGGGAACTGATCGGCGTGCCGCATCGCGTTGTGTTGTCCGATCGCGGCCTGAAAGACGGCAAGATCGAATACCAAGGCCGTCGCGACGCGAAGGCCGATTCAGTCGACTATGCGACGGCGCTGGAGTTCCTGAAGTCCAAACTTCAAGCATGAGTGCAAGGGGGGGTGCTGCCGGCCTGAGGCGCAGGCAATTCGCACTTTGTGGACTCGCGGCGACCACGCTCTTTGGCGGCCACGGTGACGTATCGGCGGGGGCGCAGAAAGAGGAGCCGCTGGCCGACTCGGTCCGTTCGGCACTTGCCGCCTCGATTGCCAACAGTGCGCCGCCCAGGCCCTCGTTCGAGACGCTCGAAGCACGCCTTGATTATTTGCGCTGGCTCGGAGAAATCAGCACCCGGCTGAAGAAGCGCAAGGCCGAACATGTCGCCAGGGTTGAATTTCTGGAGACCGTCTGGTACGAAAGCAAACGCGCCGGGCTGGAGCCTGCATTGGTTTTGGGCCTGGTCCAGGTGGAGAGCGCCTTTCGCAAATACGCGATCAGCGTGGCGGGCGCGCGCGGCTACATGCAAGTGATGCCATTTTGGGCCCGCGTCATCGGAGATGGCGACTCAGCGCACCTTTTCCACATGCAGACAAATCTGCGCTTTGGGTGTGTGATCCTGCGCCACTACCTCGACCTGGAACGTGGCGACCTCTTTCTGGCGCTCGGCCGCTACAACGGCAGCCGCGGAAAATCAGACTACCCGAATGCAGTCTTCAAGGCCCGCAAGCTTTGGGAGTACAAGCCAATGTGAGCGGGCTTGACGCTGGTGGATGCGGGCTGTCGAAAAGCTACTGCCTGACAAGGCTGCAAACCATCAGCGCCTACAAACCGTTCCAAGGTTTGGGCGTGGCCTGCTCCACACCCAGGAGCGACAGAACGCGTTCCACGGTGTCGTCCACCAGTTCGTCAATGCTTTGGGGCCGATGGTAAAAGGCAGGAAGCGGCGGGAAAATCACACCGCCCATCTCGGTCACCGCGGTCATGTTGCGAAGATGGGCGAGGTTGAAGGGTGTCTCGCGGACCATCAGCACCAGGCGACGGCGCTCCTTCAGCGTCACGTCTGCGGCGCGCATGAGAAGGTTGTCGGACAACCCCAGCGCAATCGCCGCAAGTGATTTCATCGAACAAGGTGTCACCACCATCGCTTGCGTCGCAAACGAACCACTGGCAATTCGAGCGCCCACGTCGGCCGGGTTGTAAGCCACATCGGCCAATGCCTCCAGGTCCTTTCGCGACAGGCCCAGTTCGTGATGGACATTGAGCATTCCCGCTGGGCTGGCCACCAGGTGCGTCTCGTGGCCCGTGGCACGCAGGCGCTGCAGCAGGCGCACGCCATAGACCGCGCCGGTCGCGCCCGTGATGCCGACGATCACGCGCCGGCTTGTGCGCTCGCCCGTTGCGGGCTGGTCAGTCACGCGAGGTGCCAGTCAGGCCTTGAAGAGCGGTTGCAGTTCGCCAGACTGGTACATCTCGGTCATGATGTCGGACCCGCCGACGAACTCGCCGTCAACGTAAAGCTGTGGAATGGTCGGCCAGTTCGCATACGACTTGATGCCCTGGCGAATTTCCTCGTCCTCTAGCACATTGACCGTCTTGAGGTCATTCACGCCGCAGGCGTTGAGGATCTGCATGGCACGGCCGGAAAAGCCGCACATGGGAAACTGCGCCGTGCCCTTCATGAAGAGCACGACTCGATGTCCTTTGACCAGGTCACCGATGCGTTTTTGAACGTCACTCATGGGAATTCGAAGGTAGCTGGGAAAGGTACAGTTATACGGCAATCCTGCCATTGTGCCCCTGGCCCAGCTGGAAGTCCCTGTGGGCAGGCATCAGAAGGCGTAGGAAACACCCATCTGCAGCACCGGTGCCAGACGCATGTCACGCAGCATGTCATCGAGCGATTGCGTGCCGCCCAGTACGCGTCCGAGCCGCACGGCATTGCCTGGGCTCAGGGCCACCATGCCCATGTCGGCGCTGAAACTCCAATTGCCGCGCAGCGACAGCCCGGTGTATCCGAAGCCGAAATAAGGCGTCGATGCAGACTCCACTTCGCCAGACGCCAGCGAGGATGACGTGGCAAGCAAGCGCCGCTCAATGGAAAACCCGGAGCCTTGCGCACCCGATGACGGCTGTCCGACTGTCGATTGCGAACGCGGGCCGACGATCAATGCGCTGGTTGCCCGCAGGCCGCCCAGTGCGGCACGTTCGAGCAGGTTCCCGGTGAGGTAATAGTCGCCCGTCACCGCCAAGGTATTGACCCGCAATCCCATAGGCTCAAGCGTGCTCAGGCCGGCCCGCCAAAGCGGCGGCGCGGTGCCCAGTGCAATCCGCGCCTGCCACCGCGCCCAGGCAGGATCATCGATTTGTGTCTTCAACCCGCCACCGCCCGCCGCCCAGGCGGTCGACGCCGTTGTGAAGGCCATACAGAGAATCAAGGTCTTGTGCACGGTTCGCATGTCCGGCTCCTCGGTTGGCGCAGCGGCGCGTTGCATTCTTGCGGCACCGCCCTTGAGGTGATCCTACGCCCCGATGACAGGCATGTGTAAGCAGGTCCGCTGGTCAGCCCCCCCTGAATCGGGGAAGTGAGGCGTTTTACACGAACGAATGCTCACCTGCGAGCGACAACCTGAGCGGCATCACCGACGCCGGGCCAGCTCGCCCCCGTGCATCGCTCCAGACCGGCCAGATCACGCCGGGTCTCGATCTCGTCAAAAGCAGATTGCCGCAGCAGGCGCCGGACGTCGCCTCCTTGCTCATGACCGTGCTCCAGCAGCAGCCAGGCGCCGGGCCGAAGTCGCGCCGGCGCGCCTTGCACCACGGCGCGAAGCGCCTGAAGGCCACGTTCCGGCGCAGTCAAGGCCTCGAGCGGTTCGTGCCGCAACGCCGGCAAGTGAGGGTCCGCAGCAGCGATGTAAGGCGGGTTGCACAAAGCCAAATCAAAGGTTTGCGTCGCCAGGCCGCCCCACCAGTCGCTGAGTTGGAAGTTCACCGCCAGCCCGAGCCGTTGCGCGTTGGCGCACGCGACCTGGAGGGCCGCCGGGCTTGCGTCGACCGCCGTGAGCCGCGCCGACGGGCATGCCGATTTGACCGCCAACGCAATCGCTCCGCTACCGGTACCCAGATCAATCACCCGCGAGGTTGCCTCATCGATCCGCCGACGCGCCATGAGCTCGAGTCCCCAATCGACCAAGTGCTCGGTTTCCGGTCTAGGGATCAGCACCCGAGCATCGACCTTCAGCACCAACCCATGGAACTCCTTTTCACCAAGCAGGTAGGCCAGTGGCTCACCGGCAGATCGGCGCAGCACGAGGCTGGAATACTGCGCCTGCAACGCGCCTTCCAATTCTGCTTCATCGTGGGCCAGGACCCAGCTTCGCGATACCCCCAGCGAGTGAGAAAGCAACAGCTGAGCGTCGAGCCGCCCAAGGCCCAGGTTGTTGGCGAATGCAAGCGCGCCGCCGACGGTTTGCGAAACCATGTCCAGCGCCTCTGATCAGTCTGCAGAAACAGCTGCGACCTGGTTTGGTATCGCAGAATCACAACGCATATTCACGCCGAACCGGTTTCCAGCGCCGCGAGCTGCTCAGCAGCTTGGGCAGCCCGCAACGCGACCGTGATCTCAGTGATGTCACCGTCCAGAATCGACTGCAGCCGATACAGGGTGAGGTTGATGCGGTGGTCCGTCACGCGGCCCTGAGCAAAGTTGTAGGTGCGGATCCGGTCGCTCCGGTCGCCACTGCCAATCAGGCCTTTGCGAGTCGCGGCCTCTTTGGCCATGCGCTCGCTGCGTTCCTTGTCACGCAGGCGTGCGGACAGCACCGCCATCGCTTTGGCCTTGTTGCGATGTTGCGACCGGTCATCCTGGCATTCCGCCACCAGCCCGGTAGGCAGGTGGGTGATGCGGATTGCGCTGTCGGTCTTGTTGACGTGCTGGCCACCCGCGCCACTCGCTCGAAACGTGTCGATTCGCAAGTCGGCCGGGTTCAGGCGAATCTCGTCGGCCGCGTCGGGTTCGGGCAAAACCGCCACCGTGCATGCGCTGGTGTGGATGCGTCCTTGCGCTTCCGTGACCGGTACCCTCTGCACCCGGTGCCCCCCGGACTCGAATTTGAGCTGCCCATAGACGCCGTCGCCGACGATACGAAACACGAGTTCCTTGTATCCGCCCAGGTCGCTGCTGGATTCAGACATCACCTCGGTGCGCCAGCCCCTTTGTTCGCAGTGACGCAGGTACATGCGAGCCAGGTCACCCGCGAACAGCGCTGACTCGTCACCACCGGTGCCGGCGCGAATCTCGATGAATGCGTTGCGCGCGTCATCCGGGTCGCGCGGCAAAAGCGCCGCCTGCAGCTCGATCTGCAATCGTTCAAGATCGGCACGCGCAGCGCCAACTTCTTCAGCGGCCAGTTCGGCCATGTCGGCCTCGGTCAGCAATGACTGCGCCGCTGCCAGATCGTGTTCGCGGCGCTCGAAGCAAGCAAACAACCGGGCCAACGCAGACACCTCCGCGTGCTCGCGGCTGACTTCACGGTAGCGCTTCATGTCCCCCGCCACCGCAGGATCGGCCAGCGTGGCGTCGAGCTCCCCCAGGCGCAGGGCCAGGCGAACAAATTGCTGACGGAGGGAATCTTTCATGCGCGCTTGGGAAGTCGCGGCGCCACGCGGCGCCACCAATGGCCACGGCAGGCGCCGCGGAGGCTGTGAAAGACTGGCTACTGCGACCCGTCGCCCGGATCGCGCGGAAACTGGCGCAAGAAAAGCCTGGACACGGTGTGCGCCAGGTGGGCGCGTTGTTCACTGTCGGCAGCGTGCAATTCGGCCAGCGTGCCATGAAGCATCTTCTGCGTCAAACCCCGAGACAAGGATTCCAGAACGCTGTCCAGCGTTTCTCCCTTGGCCAACAGTTTGCGAGCGCGCGCGATCTCAATGGCGCGCCATTCATCGGTCTGGCTGTGCAGCGCCTGGATCAAGGGCACCGAAACGCGCTGGTCGAGCCAGTGTACAAAACTTTGTACTCCAGTCTCGATGATGGCCTCGGCCTGGGCGACTGCTGCCTGGCGTTTTTCGCCGGCAGTGCGCACCAGGGCGGAAAGGTCATCGACGGTGTAGAGATAGACATCGGACAGGCCAGCCACTTCCGGCTCGACGTCACGCGGAACCGCAAGATCGACGATGAAGATCGGCCGGTGTTTGCGTGCCTTCAAGGCCCGCTCGACCGCGCCCAGTCCGATGATGGGCACGGAACTGGCAGTGCAGGAAATGACGATGTCGAACTCGGCAAGGCGCGTCGGCAAGTCGGCCAGCCTCATGGCTTCGGCACCCACCCTGCCCGCCAGGCGCTCGCCGCGATCCAGTGTGCGGTTGGCCACCGCTATCGAGCGTGGGCCACGCGCCGCAAAATGCGTCGCCACCAGCTCGATCATTTCCCCGGCCCCGACGAACAGGACCTTGGTCTGCCCCAGATCCTCGAACAACTGGGCCGCCAGCCGAACCGCCGCGGCCGCCATGCTGATCGAATGAGCTCCGACATCGGTGGACGTCCGCACTTCCTTCGCCACGACGAACGACCGCTGAAACATCTGGTGCAGGGTGCGCCCGAGCGTCCCCGCCGTCTCGGCCTCGCGAACGGCCAGCTTCATTTGGCCGAGGATTTGCGGTTCACCCAGAACCATCGAGTCCAACCCACTCGCGACGCGGAACGCATGCCGTGCTGCCGCACCATCTTCATGCAAGTAGGTGTGGTCACTCAGGCTTTGGCGGCTCATGCCACCGATACCGGCCAGCCACTCAAAGGCAGGTTCAACCGCGCTGCGCTCACTGCCGAGGTACAGATCGGTGCGATTGCAGGTTGAAACAATCGCGACCTCGCTGCCGCGCGTCAACCGCTCTCGGAATTCGAGCAACGTGGGCGCGAGCTGCTCCGGTGAGAACGCAAACCTGCCCCGCACATCGATCGGCGCGGTCGCGTGATTCAGGCCGAGGGCGATCACACTCATACGGGCATTATAAAATTGCGCACCTGTGGAAGCACCCACAGACATTGCCAAATGGTGACAGGTGCCTTGACTGACGTCAATTCGTTTCAATTTCCGCTGCACAAGCCGGAGCCGACGTGAACCCGCTGGATGGGCTGTGGCATGTCTTGGGGCTGACCGCACCGATCGTTGTGACCGGATGTTTGACAGCACTGTTTGCGAAGCTGCTCTGGCGACGTGACCTGGCCCTGATCAAGCTGGTGCGCATGTTTGGTTCGGCCGTCGCATTCGGAGCTTTGGCATTCGCCGTTTTGACGGCACTTGTTGGGCGCGACGGTCAAATGGCTTCGTATGGGGCGATGGCTCTTGGCTGCGCCACCGGTGCGTGGCTGTATTTGCTTCGGCCGCGGGCCCGCTGACGCGGCGCCGAGCGGACCGCCGGCCGGCGGCCGTGTTCAGACCCTGACGACGCAGCTCTGGCTCGTCTCAAAGAACGGCACTTCAGCTCGCAAGCTGTGGGTCAGCGCCTGGGTGATGGTCACCTCGATCATTTCACCGATCAAACGATCAGCGCCTTGAAAATTGACGGTGCGATTGCACTCTGTGCGCCCCTTCAGTTCGCGAGCGTCTCGGCGCGCATGGCCTTCGACCAGGATGCGCTGTCGCGTTCCGACGCGGGACTCGCTGACGACCCTGGCTTGCGCATCGACAAGCACTTGCAGCCGTTGCAGTCGAGCGCGCTTCACAGCTGGCGGAGTCGCATCCGCCAATGCCGCGGCAGGCGTTCCCGGGCGTGGGCTGTAGATGAAACTGAAACTCCCATCGAACCCGACGTCTTCAATGAGCTTCATCGTCAGACCGAAGTCATCGTCCGTTTCGCCGGGGAAGCCGACAATGAAGTCGCTGGAGATACTGATGTCCGGCCGCACCGAGCGCAGCTTGCGGACCGTGCTCCTGAATTGAAGCGCTGTGTAGCCACGCTTCATCGCCATCAAGATCCGGTCGCTGCCGTGCTGCACCGGCAGATGCACCTGCCCCGCCAGTTGCGGCACTCTGGCGTACACGTCAATCAGGCGTTGGCTGAATTCGTTCGGATGACTCGTCGTGAAGCGGATGCGCGCGATGCCAGGGACTTCGGCCACGTACTCGATCAGCAACGCAAGGTCTGCCAGTTCGGTGCCGGCTCCCATGGCGCCACGATAGGCGTTCACGTTCTGCCCGAGCAAGGTTACTTCCTTGACGCCCTGTTCCGCCAGACCTGCGACTTCCGTGAGCACATCGTCAAAGGGCCGAGACACTTCCTCACCCCGGGTGTACGGCACTACACAGTAGCTGCAGTACTTGGAGCAACCCTCCATGATCGACACAAAAGCACTGGCACCGTCCACCTTGGCCGGCGGCAGATGATCGAACTTTTCGATCTCCGGAAAGCTGATGTCGACTTGCGGCCGGTTC
This sequence comes from Rhizobacter sp., assembly GCA_031396425.1. Lineage (GTDB taxonomy): Bacteria > Pseudomonadota > Gammaproteobacteria > Burkholderiales > Burkholderiaceae_C > JAEMQF01. Next base: position 16,787 of record JANNKS010000439.1, read on the forward strand.
TGAAGCGATCGCTGCGCCAGCAGTTCAGGCAGGCGGTGCAAGGTCTGCGGCCCGAACACGACGTCGACATACGGCGCCCGCGCGACGATGGCAGCCCCTTCCTGGCTCGCTACACAGCCCCCCACGCCGATCAACACCCCTTTGGCCTTGAGGTGTTTGATGCGGCCGAGGTCGCTGAACACCTTCTCCTGCGCCTTCTCGCGTACCGAGCAGGTGTTGAACAGGATCAGGTCGGCCTCATCGACATTCGCAGTTTTCTCATACCCTTGCGCAGCATGAAGCACATCGACCATCTTGTCCGAATCGTAAGCATTCATCTGGCAACCAAAGGTCTTGATGTAGACCTTCTTGCCGGCTCCCGCGGTGGTCACGGAATGGTCCATTTCTGCGCTGTCACGTCGAACTGCCAGGTCGATCCCTCCTTGACGGTGCGCGGCCAGGGCAGCATGGCACGCTCCTGCGGCTGAAGAATCCACACGTCCTTGATCTGACCCTGCGGGTCGCTGGTGTAGTGCACGACGTGGCGGCTGCCGATCAGCGATCCCGACAGCACGATCATGTTGTTCTCGGCACGAATTCGCGCACCTGGCGCCAACCGGGCCGTTTCACCGTTCAGCTGCAGCTCGGGCGGCTGGCCGAAAACAATCTCGCCGCGCAAGGCGGTTTGTGGGAACTGGCGCTGGACTTGCGCAGCTGCCGGCAGCATCAGCGAAATCGCCCACAGTGCGAAGATCAAACGGCGAATCATGGCGTTCGTCCAGAGGCTGTGAAGTTGTGATTCCGTGAAACCCACAAAGGGCCCGGGTGCTGTTTCGCAGAGAATGTGCCATCACGGCGCATTCGAATTAGAAACTACTGCTCGCTGAGATCTGGTGGCGCTTCAGGGATTCGAACCCCGGACCTGCGGATTATGATTCCGTCGCTCTAACCGACTGAGCTAAAGCGCCTGAACCCAGAATTATAACGACGCCTTCGCGACCGGCCCGGGTCGCTATGCGCCGCAAGCCAGGCCCCAAGCATCCGGGCTGTGATGACACCCTTCGACATCCGCCACGCCTCCGCCCATGTTCAGCATTTTCAAGAAAAAGGCCCCTGCGGAAGCGAGCACGCCTGCGCCCGAGCCCGCCGATGTCGGGCGCGATGCCGCTGCCCGAGGAAGTTGGTTCGAGCGGCTGCGTTCGGGCCTGCGCAAGACCGGGGGTGCGCTGGCGCAGGTCTTCACTGGCGCGCAGGTCGATGACCTGCTCTATGAAGAACTTGAATCCGCGCTGCTGATGGCGGATGCGGGGGTCAAGGCCACGGAGTTCCTCTTGACGGACCTGAAACGGCGCGTCAAGGCCAGCGGCACCAACGAACCTGTGGTCGTGAAGGCGCTGCTTACGGACGCACTGACGGAGTTGCTGGCCGAACTCGAAAAGGCACTCGTGCTGGGCGAACAAAAGCCAGCGGTGGTGATGGTGGTGGGCGTGAACGGCGCCGGCAAGACCA
>JANNKS010000449.1:0-7215 GCA_031396425.1 Rhizobacter sp.
GGCCGACGATGGACGAGACCATCGCCTTCTACCGCGAGAAGAAGATCGGCTTCGTCAACTTCACCGTCGACGCCGAATCGCAGATGGGCCGCGCACGCATCACCAACGAGGAGATCGCCGATGCCGCCGCGGCCAACAGCGACATCATGATCGCGTTCGGCAGCATCGACCCGCACAAGGGCAAGATGGGCGGGCGCGAGGCGCGTCGCCTGGTCGAAAACCATGGTGTGAAGGGCTTCAAGTTTCATCCGACGGTGCAGGGCTTCCTGCCGGCCGACAAGATGGCCTGGCCAATCTACGAGGTGATCAACGAGTACCACCTGCCGGCCGTGTTCCACAGCGGCCACTCGGGCATCGGCAGCGGCATGCGATGCGGCGGCGGCCTGCGGCTGCAGAACTCCAACCCGATGCTGCTCGAGGACGTGGCGATTGCGTTTCCCGACATGCAGATCATCATCGCGCACCCGTCGTGGCCCTGGCAGGACGAAGCGATCTCGCTGGCGATGCACAAGCCCAACATCTGGATCGACTTGTCGGGCTGGAGCCCAAAGTACTTTCCGCCGCAACTTGTGCAATACGCGAACACGCTGCTGAAAGACCGCATCCTGTTCGGCAGCGACTACCCGCTGATCACGCCCGACCGCTGGCTGGCCGACTTCGAGGAAGCAGGTTTCAAGGATGCGGTCAAGCCGTTGATCCTGAAACACAACGCGATGCGGCTGTTGAAGCTTGGCGAATCGCAAGTGGCAGTTGGGGCGCCGGCGGCTTGACGCCGATCGGCGCCCGCGGGAACGGGTCAGCTGATCGTCATCAGGCTCGCATTCCCACCTGCCGCAGCGGTGTTGATGCTCAGCACCCGTTCGATCACGAGTCGCTCCAGCGGGATACGGCCCTCGCCGGTGGGCAGGCCGGTGAGTCCCACGATCGGCCCGGCGCGCGCCGCCAGGGTCTCGGCCGTGGCCAGCCAGGAGGCCGGGCTGCCGTGGTGCAAAGCCGCATCGAACGACACTGCCGAGACCGACCAGTCCTGTGCCAGGCTCACATGTTCACGCACCGCGGCAGGCAATCGCTCGAACAGCGCCAACGCCACCGCCGGCCACACCGCGTGGCTGCCCACGGCCAGTACAGCGGCGAGTTGCGCAAGGCGGTCGGCGTCGCATCCGGGATGTTCGTCCACCAGGCATAACACCGCTTCACGGGGACGCACGCCATAAAGATTGGCCTCGCCGGTCGGTCCCGGCAGAGCGATCCAGGGGCCCACTGGTGACTCGGCCGCCGCCTGGTCGCAGATCGCCGCCAACAGGCCCAGGCCCTTGTTCTGCGCCCAGGCCCGCAGGGCCGCCAGGGCTTCGCCCGATGGCACGCCCTCGCTGCTCGCGGCCATGCCACGCACGGACGCCGGCGCCGCACTGGCGTTGTGCGCCACGGCGTGGCGCGCCGCCTGCACCGGCCGGGCGGCCAGCAGCCGCAACAGGTACATCGGTCCTCCGGCCTTCGGGCCGGTGCCAGACAAACCCTCACCGCCGAATGGCTGCACGCCGACCACTGCGCCCACGATGTTGCGGTTGACGTAGACGTTGCCCGCACATGATGCATTCACCATCTGCGCCACCGTTTCGTCGATGCGGGTGTGCACGCCTTGAGTCAGGCCGTAGCCGGTGGCGTTGATCTGCTCCAGCATGGCGCCGAATTGGTCGCGGCGATAGCGCACGACATGCAGCACCGGGCCGAACACCTCGCGCCCCAGTTCGGCCACGCCGCCCAGCTCGATCACCGTCGGCGCGACAAAGTGCCCTCGCAGCGATTGCGCAGCGGCACTTCCCAGACGCCAGACGCGCCGCCCCTTGGCCTGCAGGGTCTGCACGTGGCGCTCGATCAGGCCGCGCGCGTCGGCGTCGATCACCGGCCCGACATCGGTGGCCAGAGCGCGCGGGTCGCCCAGCTTCAGCTCTTGCACCGCGCCCTCGAGCATCTCGAGCAGGCGCCCGGCCACGTCGTCCTGCACGCACAGCAGACGCAGGGCCGAGCAGCGCTGACCGGCGCTGTCGAACGCCGATGACACGATGTCGGCGACGGCCTGCTCGGCCAATGCAGACGAGTCGACCAGCATCGCGTTCTGGCCGCCGGTCTCGGCGATCAGCGGCACGAGTTGCCCTTGCGCCGTGAGCCGACCGGCCAGCGTGCGCTGCAGCAGGCGCGCCACTTCGGTGGAGCCGGTGAAAAGCACACCTTGCACACGGGCATCGCCCACCAGCGCGGCACCGACCGTTTCGCCACGCCCGGGCAGCAGCTGCAACGCGCCCAGCGGCACACCGGCCGCATGCAGCGCGCGCACGGCTGCGGCGGCCACCAGCGGGGTCTGCTCGGCGGGTTTGGCCAGCACCACGTTGCCGGCCGCGAGTGCGGCGGCGACCTGTCCGGTGAAGATGGCCAGCGGAAAGTTCCATGGGCTGATGCACAGCACCGGGCCGAGCGGCACGTGGGTGCTGTTGTCGAAATCGCGCCGCACCTCGGCGGCGTAATAGCGCAGGAAGTCCACCGCCTCGCGCACCTCGGCCACCGCATTGGCGCAGGTCTTGCCGGCTTCGCGCACCAGCAGCGGAAGCAGCGCAAGGGTGTCGCCCTCCAGCCTGTCAGCAGCGGCTTCGAGCCGACCGGCGCGTTCGGCCGGCAACGTCGCGGCCCACGCCGAGGCGGCCAGCGTCGCGGCGGTCAAGGCCGCCTGCACGTCGGCCGGCGTGGCCTCTTGCACCTCGCCCACCACGTCGTCGGGATCGGCGGGGTTGCGCACTGGCTGCCAGGGGCCTTGGGGTTCGCCACGGGCGAGCATGGGCTCGGCACGCCAGGCCTTGGCCGACGCGTCCGAGAAGGCCCGGTCCAGCGCCGCGAGGGTGCGCTCGTCCGCCAGGTCCAGGCCGCGCGAATTGGAACGCGCCGTGCCAGCAGGGCCGAACAGTTCTCGCGGCAATGGGATGGCCGGGTGAGGCAGGCCGATCGTGCCCTCGCGCTCGGCCAGGGCTTCGACGCTGTGCACCGGGTCCTCGACCAGTTCCTCCAGCGCGACGTCCTCGTCGGCGATGCGGTTGACGAACGAGGAGTTGGCGCCGTTTTCCAGCAACCGGCGCACCAGGTATGCCAGCAGCGTTTCGTGCGTGCCCACCGGCGCGTAGATGCGGCACGGCCTGCCGGCCCTGCCGGAGTCTGCTGCCGCTCCCACCACTTGCTCGTACAGCGGCTCACCCATGCCGTGCAGGCACTGGAACTCGTACTGGCCGGCATGCCAATCGGGGCCGGCCAGGGTGTGGATCGCCGCCAGCGTGTGGGCGTTGTGGGTCGCAAACTGCGGAAACACCGCATCGGGCGCGGCCAGCAGTTTCCGGGCGCAGGCGATGTAAGCCACGTCGGTGTAGGCCTTGCGGGTGTAGACCGGATAGCCGTCCTGGCCGTCGACCTGGGCGCGCTTGATCTCGCTGTCCCAGTACGCACCCTTCACCAGCCGCACCATCAGGCGGTGCCCGCTGCGGCGCGCCAGGTCGAGAAGAAAGTCCACCACCGCGGGGCAGCGTTTCTGGTACGCCTGGATCACGAAACCGATGCCGTGCCAGCCAGCCAGCCCCGGCTCGAAACACAGGTGCTCAAGCAGGTCGAGCGACAGTTCGAGCCGGTCGGCCTCTTCGGCGTCGATGTTCAGCCCGATGTCGTATTGCCGCGCCAACAGTGCCAGCCGCGTCACGCGTGGCGCCAATTCGGCCATCACGCGCGCAACCTGGGCGCGGGCATAGCGAGGGTGCAGCGCCGAGAGCTTGATCGAAATGCCCGGCCCGTCGACGATGCCGCGGCCGGCCGAAGCCCGCCCGATCGCATGGATCGCCTGCTCGTAGGCGGCCAGGTAGCGCTGCGCGTCGGCTGCGGTCATCGCCGCTTCGCCCAGCATGTCGTACGAATAGCGAAATCCCTGCGCCTCGCGTGCACGCCCATTCGCCAGCGCCTGCTCGATGGTCTCGCCGGTGACGAACTGCTCGCCCATCATGCGCATGGCCATGTCCACGCCCTTGCGGATCAGCGGCTCGCCGCCGCGCGCCATCACGCGCTTGAGCGTGGCCGTCAAACCGCTGTCGCTGTGGGTCGCCACCAGCGTGCCGGTCAGCAGCAGGCCCCAGGCCGCTGCATTGACGAACAGCGAGGGGCTTTGTCCGAGGTGCCGCTGCCAGTCGCCGGAAACGATCTTGTCCCGGATCAGCGCGTCGCGCGTGGCCGCGTCGGGAATGCGCAGCAGCGCCTCTGCCAGGCACATCAGCGCCACGCCTTCCTGCGAGCTGAGCGCAAATTCCTGCAGCAGTCCTTGCACCAGGCCGGCGCGGCCACCGGCACGGCTCTTTTCGCGCACACCGCGTGCGACGCGAATCGCGAATGCCTGGCAGGCCTGCGCCTGCACATCAGGGAGCCGAGCCTGCTCGATCAAGCCAGGCAACAGTGAAGGTTCGCTGCGGCGCGTGAGCGCCCCGATGGCGTCGCGCAGTGCCGAGCGGTTCAAGGCCGGGGTGAGGCCGAGGTGGGCAACCGTTGTGCTGAATGCATCCATGACCAATCAGACCACAATGGCGAAATGCGGGTTCCCCTTGGGTTTCAGGCGCGGCGAAATCTGAACAGCGCCTGCTCGTCGATTCCAGCTACATCCGGCAGCCCCGGCCGGGGTCGGCCAATGACTTGCTGGCCACGCCGATGAGCTTGTTTTCCTTGCCCGACACCTGCCGCAGGTAGATGTCCTGCACCGGGTTGTGGCTCTTGCTCAGCGTGAAGGCGCCGCGCGGGCTGTCGATCTTGGTCCTTTCGACCGCGGCCGCGAATTCCGCCTTCTTGCTGATGTCACCTTTCACCGCGGCCAGGCCAACGCCCAGCATCTGCGCCGCGTCATAGCCTTGCACGGCGTAGACATCGGGCTGCAGCTTGTAGGTCTTGGCATAGGACAGGCGGAAGCTGTTGTCGCGCGGTGTGCCCAGGCTGTCGCTGTAGTGCAATGTGGTCAGCAAGCCCTCGGCGTCGGCACCTTGGGCCTCCAGCGTGCCGTCGGTCAGGAAACCCGCGCCGTACAGCGGAATGCTTTTCTTCAGGCCCGCCGCGGCGTAGTCCTTGACGAACTTGACCGCACCCCCGCCGGCGAAGAAGGTGTACACCGCGTCGGGCTTGGCGGAAGCGATCTCGGTCAGCAGCGCCTGGAACTCGACGTTGGGAAACGGCAGGCTCAGTTCCTTCACGACCTTTCCGCCGCCCTTCTCGAACGCCTCCTTGAAGCCGCGCACGCTTTCGTCGCCCGCGGCGTACTTCCAGGTGATCGTGACGACATTCTTGTGGCCCTTCTTGGCCACGACCTCGCCCATCGCGTAACCCGGCTGCCAATTGCTGAAGCTGCTGCGGAAGATGTTCGGCCCGCACATCGCGCCGGTCACGGCATCGGCGCCCGCATTCGGTACGATCAGAATCGTGCCGCTGTCCTTGGCGACCTTGGCCATCGCCAAGGCCACGCCGCTGTGCACGGTGCCGACGAGCACATCGACGTTGTCGCGCTTGATCAGCTTGTTGACGTTGTCGGTGGCCTTGGACGGATCGGACTCGTCATCGACCTTGACGAACTCGATCTCGCGGCCGGACAGCTTGCCGCCCTGCTCGGCCACATACAGGCGAAAGCCGTTCTCGATCGCCGCGCCCAAGGCGGCGAATGTGCCGGTGGCCGGCAGCATCAGCCCGACCTTGAGCTTGCTGCTCACCTGGGCGTGGGCGAGCGGCACGCTCAGAGCAAGGCTGGCTGCCAGGGCAATGCGAGCGAACTTCATGGTTTGTCTCCTAGTGGACGTGGGAATGGAAGAAGGCCTGGGTGGCAGCGATCAGGGCGGCGCCCTGATCGCGATGCGGCGAGTGGCCGCAGTCGGCCAGCTCGAGCAACTCGGTGTGTGGCACGCTGCGCGCGATGCCGCGGATCTGTTCCAGCGTGCCGTATTCGTCGTCCACCCCCTGCACCGCGAGCAGCGGGCAGGCGATGACGGCAATCTCCTGCTCGATGGACCATTGTTTGAAGGGCGGGTGCAGCCAGATGCGGTTCCAGCCCCAGAAGGCGGAATCGGGGTCGTCGTGGTATCGCGCGAGACGCTGGCGCAGGTCCGTCTCCAGGTAGGCCTTGCGCGCTTCCGCAATGCTGCTCACGGACAGGTCTTCGACCAGGATGTGAGGCGCCAGCACCACGGCCCCGGCAATGTGCCCAGGGAAGCGCGCGGCATACAGCAGCGCGATCGAACCCCCGTCGCTGTGGCCGAACAACCAGGGCTTTTCCTGCGCGGTGTCGATGTCCAGCGCGCGAAGCAACGCCGGCAGCGCGTCGTGCGCCTGGCGGTGCATGAAGTCCAGGTCCCAGTTCTCGTGCTCGTCGCGTGGCGTGGAGCGGCCGTAGCCCGGGCGCGAATAGACCAGACCCCGGCAGCCCAGGGCCGCGCACAATTGCTGCGGAAAATCCTTCCACATCGCGAGCGAGCCCAGGCCCTCGTGCAGAAAAACCAGCAACGGTGCGTGGCGTTTCTCGCGCGCGATCCACTGGTGCTCGATCCGCACGGAACGATGCTGCCAGGCGATGTCGACGAACTCGATGGTCATGGCAGAAACACCGGCCAACTACTTGCGCCCGGCTTCGAGATCCCGCAGCTTGAAACGCTGAATCTTTCCAGTGGCCGTCTTGGGCAGGTCCGACACGAACTCGATGAATCGCGGGTACTTGTACGGCGCCAGGCGCTCCTTGACGAAGGCCTTGAGCTCGGCCTCGTCCGCACTCGCACCGGACTTGAGCACGACGAAGGCCTTGGACTTGATCAGGCCTTCGTCGTCTTCCTTGCCGATGACGGCGGCTTCCAGCACCGCCGGATGCTGCACCAGCGTGGCTTCCACCTCGAACGGGCTCACGTAGATGCCGCCGACCTTGAGCATGTCGTCGCTGCGGCCGCTGTAGGTGTAGCTGCCGTCGGCGTTGTGCACATACTTGTCGCCGCTCTTGGTCCAGCCGCCCTGGAAGGTGTCGCGCGTCTTCGCACGATTGCCCCAGTACATCATCGCGGCGCTCGGGCCGTGGATGTACAGGTCGCCGGGCTCGCCGTCGGGCACCGGGCCGCCGCCTTCGCCGCGCAGTTCCACTTCGTAGCCCGGCACCGGCCAGCCCGTGGTGCCATAGCGCAC
>JANNKS010000463.1:0-11271 GCA_031396425.1 Rhizobacter sp.
ATGCGGTCGCCGACGCCTGCCAGCCAGCCCTTGCGCCCGCCACACTGCTCATTCATGTGCAGGCGAAGCACCTCGATGAACAGCACCTCGGCCAGGGCGTAGCGAACCGGCGCGTGCCCCTCCATCTCCACATGGCATTCACCCTCGGTGATGAGGTGAAAGATCACCACCCGCTCGGCACCGGGCTCCAGGGTCGGCGCAGCCGCGCCGGCGTGGCCGTGGGTGCATCGATCCGCACCCGCAGCTGAAGTTCATGCGGGCCGGCGTACACCGGCCGACCGGCTTCGTCGTTCATGCCGAGCAGGCCGCGCGCATCCGACCGGCTGCCAACTTGCACGTCAAGCGCGATGAGCTCGACGCCCTCGGCCGCCGCCGCGAGCACGATGGACGTCGTCGCGCAGGCAGCCAGGCCGGCACGGAACAACCAACCCGGCGTCACCTGATCACCGCTGCCACCCAACTCGGGCGGTATGTCGGTGAGCAGTTGCACACCATCGGCATGAGAAGTCACGACCCGGGTGCCGCCTTGCCATTGAGACAGCGCCGGGGGGTCGTCGTGCATGGCCGCTTCAGGGCGCCGCTTGAACGCAGCCTGGACGCTTTGCACGGCGGTGGCGATGGTCTGGAGGGTCGCGTTCATGGTGCAGGTCCTGGTGTTTGGCGCCGCTCAGCGGCAGGTGTGTCGACATGCGGACTTGTGCTGCGGTGAGGCGCGATGGGTCGATTGTGGGTGTCGGACCGCTGGCTGCAAACCTGCATCAAGCTGCTGTGGCTTGGCAGGACGAGCGGTCAAGACTTTCGGACGCCAGAGCAGCTTGCAGTCACGTGTCACGCCAGTCTCGGAAGAAGGGGCAGGCTGGCAGGCCGTTGGGGCAGGACGCTGATGTCGCACTGCGCCGCAATGCATGCAGGTGCAGCCCACCAGCGGCCACCCCCAACGGTCACCACCCATCTCCCCCCTCAGGAGCCCCACCATGAATGCACCCGTTGACTTCAACGCCCTCAAGACGCGTCAGCAGACGGCCTGGGCCAGTGGCGACTACGCCGTCATTGGCACCACCCTTCAATTGGTGGGTGAACTGTTGGCCGAGGCCTGTGACCTGCATTGCGACGAGCAGGTGCTGGACGTGGCCGCCGGCAATGGCAACGCCACGCTGGCGGCGGCGCGACGCGGCTGCCACGTGACCTCAACCGACTACGTTGCCAGTCTGCTGGAACAAGGTGCCCAGCGTGCCCGCGCCGAAGGGCTGCAGGTGAACTTTCAGGTGGCCGATGCCGAAGCCCTGCCTTTTGGCGATGCTCATTTTGACAGCGTGCTGTCGACCTTTGGCGTGATGTTCTCGCCCGAGCAGGCGCGTGCTGCCGCCGAGCTGGTTCGGGTCTGCAAGCCGGGCGGCCGAATCGGACTGGCCAGCTGGACGCCCGACAGCCTGGTTGGCCGCATGTTCAAGGCAGCGGTTCGACGTGGTCTTGTGTTCGCTGGGGCTGATGTACCTGCCCGACCCGGCGCAGGCTCTGCGCGAGCTGCATCGGGTGTTGAAGCCCGGTGGCCGCCTGGTGCTCTCGGTGTGGCGCGAGCGCGCGCGCTGCGGCTGGGCCGCGCTGTTCGAGATCATCGACGCCGAAGCGGCCAGCGAGGTGTGCCTGCATCTTTTCGGTCTGGGCCGCGGGGATGCGCTGGCCCGGTTGTGCAGCGAGACGGGCTTTCAACAAGGCCAGTCGCAGCGCCTGACCCGTGCGCTCGTGTACGCCAAGGGCGACGAGGCCTGCCGCGCCGCCTTTGTCGGTGGTCCGGTTGCACTGGCATGGTCGCGGTTTTCGCTGGAGACCCGCAACCGCGTTTGCGCGCGCTCCCTCGACGAGCTGTCAGCCTGGCGCGACGGGGCGGGCTATCGGGTGCCCGCTGAATTCGTCATCGTCACCGCCGGGATGCCCGGCTGATCTCCTCCTGCGGCCCATGAAATGAGGGGTCGCGTTAGCGACCCCTTCCAGCCGCTTCGAGTGGCACACACTTCGAATGCCCCCGGCTTTGCCGGGGGATGGCTACCCGCGACTGAGAGGACGCGGACGCATTGAGTACGGCCCGGTCTGGGCCCGTTCTTCACTCGATCACCTGGTCGGCACGCAGCAACGTGATCGCCGGAATTGAAATGCCCATGGCCTTGGCGGCCTTTTGATTGATCACGAACTCGAACTTGGTCGGCTGCTGAACCGGAAGATCGGTCGGCTTCGCGCCCTTCAAGATTTTGTCCACGTAGACGGCGCTACGGCGGCATGCGTCCGCGTAATCGGCGCCGTAGGAGATCACTCCGCCCGCCTGTACATATTCCTTGGTGCTGTTTATCGTCGGCCAACGATGCTTCGCCGCCCAATCAAGCAGCGTCCTCCTATGGGTCAGAAACACGCCGCTTTCGATGATGACGAGTGCGTCAGCGCGCCACGCAACGAGCTTGTCGAACGCAGCGGCAAACTCCTGCGGTGCGCGCGCCTCCACGACCATCAGTTCCTTGCCCAGCACCCGCGCGCCCTGCTGTACGAAGGGAAGTTGGGCGGCACTCGCCAAATCGTCCGGGTTGTGCAGCACGCCGAGGCGCCTGAGCTTCGGAAAGATTTCGTTGAGGAGTTCGACGCGTTTCGCACTCATCTCGGCTGACATCAGAGAGATTCCGGTGGCGTTGGTCCCCGGGCGGGGCAAGCTGTGTACAAAGCCTGAGGCGACCGGATCGGACACGATGGCGAAGACGATCGGTAACGACATCGTCGCCTTCTGAGCCGCCGCGACCGCAGCGCTTCCGGGCGCCCAGATCAGGTCCACTTTGGCCGCGAGCAGCTCGCGCGCGTTTTTCTGGGCCACCTCATTGCTTCCATCGCCATACCGAACCGCGTACCGTACGGTCGTGCCGTCCTGATAGCCAATTTCGGCCATACCCTTGACGAACGATTGCACAAGATGTCCCGCTGACTCCGGGGTGCCAGGTATCAGAACGCCGATCAGTGCCAGGGGCGGCGGTTGCGCCATCAACCGCAATGGTGTGCAAAGCCCAAGCAGCACGAGGACCACAATGGCCGCGACGCATCTCTTCCATCGCCGCAGCGCTGCGCGGCTACGCGCTGGGCACGTTTCGGCTCTTGGCAGATGGGACCGACCCGTACCCGGCGTTTGTGGGCCGGGCCATCGACACGCCTCTGCGCGGATCGGGCCGCTGCCCGTAACCTGGTAGGCGATGTGCGTCTCGACGCTCTTGGCGCAGCGAGGCTCCGGCTTCATGCGCCGATAGTACGATGAAGTTGGATTTCGCCTCCTGCGCCACGCATCGATCCCGAACGCCAGCTCTTCGACCTCCACCGCCTGCGCAGCATTGGCGGGCAGGGGATCGGCGTGGTCTGGCCAGCCTTCGGTGTCTGGCGGCGCAGATGACAGCAATGCAGCGCGTCGTGTCGGTCGCCGCCGAGGGTCGTGCTCACGAGTCCGGCCAGGTTGCAGTCGTCCGCCGACACGGACCGATCAAGGACTCACGACGTTGAACTCATTGGCCGGACTCACAAAGTGGCCTCGCACCGCAGGGCTGCCCATGTTCGAAGTGATGGTCGTCGAGACACTCTGGACGCCGACCGTCGAGAACCTGACGGTGAAGGCACCGCTGCCGACGATGCGGCCGAAGTTGACGAGGAAGGTCTTGGGAGAAAACGTCGCGTTGGGGTCGGTTGAATTCAGGGACACCGTGTAGGACCCTTGATCGAAGCCACATGACACACGGATGCTCCCGGGCACAGGAACACCGCGTGGTACCGTCTTCGCAGCGGTGGTTGTTGGCGCAGGAGCCGCTGGACACGAGGCGACTCCGGGTTCGACATAGTGGAAGCTCTGGCAAAAGCCGTGCTTGGTGCCAACCGCCATGGCGAGCACCAGCAGGGTTCTGCACACTGCGCTCATCGTCTCCGCTAGGGGCACACCATCACGCGTCGCGGGCACCTGCCGGTCTCGCGGCCACGAAAGGTTCACTTCACAGACAGCACGTACGCCGCCAATGCGCGCGCCTCGGTGGCCGACACTTGCGGTTGAGGAGGCATCACGTCTTCTCCCCAAACGCCCGTTCCGCCACGCCTGATCTTCTTGGCGAGCACCTCGGCTGCGTTCTTCTGATCGGCGTACTTGGCTGCGACCTGCTGAAAACTCGGACCGTACTTCCTCTTGTCGACGTAGTGACAGGCGAGGCAATTCTTTTTCACGACGAGGTCGTAGTCCGCACGCACCGGACCCGCGAGGCCCAACAAGCCGATGACAGCAATCCATGGAAGCGTGATTTGCAACGGGTTCTCCTTCTTGCTACAAAAGAAAACGCGCTGCGGTGAGGCAGCGCGTCAGCACGTTGCAGTTATTGCGGCTTCACACGGATGATCTTGCCCTGGTCCTCGAGCGCGACATACAGATTGCCGTCCGAGCCCAGTTCACAAGCACGGAACCGTCCGGCGACCGTCGGCCAGGGGAAATCGGTTTTTGTTGCGGACATCCCATCGGCACTGATCTTCAGCAGATCCAGGCGGTTGCCCACGCCGGTGCCGTGAATGCCGATGCCGGCATAGCCGACCACCATCTGGCCGTTCCAGTCCTTCCACTGCGCACCCGACAGGAAGGCGTTGCAGAACATGCCCTGCGACTGCCCCTTGTTGTTCCACGCAGGCTTCATCGCTTTTGGATAGGTCTTGAGATCGGTCATGGGCATGAAAGCAGCGCGCTTCTTGGGATCCATGGCGCCCATCTGGTTGGGAGAGTAGCCGCAATAGTCATCCGGGCAGTCCTTGCGGCCGGCCATGTTGGGGCGCGGGTCCCAGCCGGCATTGCCGCCATTCACGAGTGCGGTCACCTCATCGCTGTGCCACGGGCCGTTTTCTGCGGTGAATGGGCGCTTGTCGCTCGGGCGGAACGCGAGGCCCTGGGGATTGCGGTGACCATAAGTGAACACGCGCGGATCGAAGCCTGCCGGAGGCTTGTTGTCAGCCGCGGCCTTGCCATCCCTGTCGACGCGCAAAACCTTCCCGCCGATGTACGTCGGACCCTGCGGCCCCATGCCCAGGTGGTTGTCGCCCGTCGTCACGTAGAGAAAACCATCGGCGGGGCTGAATCGAATGCGACCGCCGTTGTGCGCGCCGGGCCCGCCGAATGGATGGTTGGAGGCCTTGGGCTTGTAGCCGATGTCAGCGACGATGTCGGTGCGGTCCGATACGCCCGTCATCGCGTCATTGAGCTTGAACCGCATCACCCGGTTGCCGAGTTTGCCGCCGAGATTGGAACTGGAGTACGCATAGATGAAGCGATTGCTCGCGAACTGCGGGTCGATCGCAACACCCATCATGCCGGCCTGCCCGTCGCAGAACAGATCGGCGCTCGCCGAGGAATAGCCGGTGGTGGCGCCAACGCCATTCAGCATGTTTAAGGCACCTGTTGGAAGACGAACGGAGAGACCCTTGCACTTCTCTGTGAAGAACATGGTTCCATCCTTCATGAACGCCATGTCCCAGGGCGAATCGATCTTGTCGACGAAGTCTTCCGTCGAAACGGTCGGCGCAGCTGCAAACAAGCTTCCCGAGAGCGCCAAGCCAACGGACGCAGTCAACACAATTCTCATCATCTGTGCCATGTCTACACACTCCTGTTTCCAATGAATTTGCCTAAGACGGTTTTCAATCCATCCGACCGCTGGCATAGCGTCTTGCAGCAGTTTTGGGGGCGGCGGTCGACTCTCCGATGACATACCATGCAGAGCGCCTCAACCAGTCGTGTAAACCCGAGTTCTGCCCAGCGTGCGGTGATCTCGTTCTCCACCGGTCTCGCACCTTGGCGGCGCGCTGACTGCCTTGAGACTGCTCCTGACCTTCGAGTCGCGAACTTGAATGTCAGGACATTGCCCGCATGCCGCAACAGGGGACCCGATGACCGAAAAACGCAAGCGCATCGTCATCGTCGGTGGCAATTTCGCCGGCCTGACGGCCGCGATCAAGCTGTCGCGCCGGTATGGGGTGACGGTCATCGACCCGACCAGACACTTCGAGTGGTTGCCCAACATCCACGAGATCCTGTCGAGTGTGAAGGCGCCGCAGCGGCTGCGTCTGGACCGCGCGGCAATAGTCGCGCAGGCGGGGCACCGCTTCGTGCGCGACCGGGTGACCGTGCTGGAGCCCGCGCACGGCCGGCTGGCCACGGCGGGTGGCCGCGAACTGGAGTTCGATGCCTGCGTCGTGGCGGTGGGCGCGCTATGGAACACGCATCACATTCCAGGGGTCGTCCGCCACGCCCTGCCGTTCCGCAGCGTCGCCGATGGCCTGGCGATCGAACACAGGCTGCACAAGCTGGTGCAGCAGGGCAGGGCGCTGCGCATCGTGATCGCCGGCGGCGGCATCTCGGGCATCGAGGCGCTGGGCGAGATACTGCGTCGTCACCGCGACGATGCCGGCCTGTCCGTCGAGGTGGTCGAGGCCGGCCCTCGGCTGCTGCCTGGCCTGCCGGCGGCGCTGGACGCCGATATCCGCCGCCTGTGCGAACCGTATGCGGTGCAGTTCCGTACCGGCACGACGATTGCTGGCGTGTCGGCCAAGGGCGTGCGCCTGGCCGATGGCAAGCGGCTGCGCTCCGAGCTCACGCTGTGGACGGCCGGGCTGGCACCGCCGGCGTTGCTGCGTGAAGCCGGCCTGGCGCAGCCACCGCAGGTCTGGGCCGACGTTCACCAGACGCTGCAGAGCCGCCATGCCGACAACACCTTCGTCGTCGGCGACGCGGCGCAGTTGCCGCACGCCGTCGGCAAGCAGGCCTACAACGCGATCGACATGGGGGCGCTGGCCGCGGCCAACGTCGCACGCTTCCTCGCCGGGCGCACGCTCAAGCCGTTCAAGCCGGCGTCGAAGTCCCAGTTGATCGCGTTCGGCGACCTGCAGACCTATCTCGTCGCGGGCCGTATCGTGGTTGCCAGCAAGGTGTTGGCGGGCGCGAAGGAAGGTGTCTATCAGTTGTTCATGTCGCAGATGGAGCCGGGCAACGTGCTGACCTCGTTGCCCGCCGTGACCGGCCGGCTGTGGCAGAGCTGGCGCCAGCTGGCCCTGCCGCAGCTGTTGTCTTTGGCCGATTTCAGAAAGCTGCCCGACCGCAGGGCCATCAGGCTGCTGTAGACGACCGAATCCGCACCAGGGGCGGCCGGCCCGCCAGCAACGCCACGAGTCGACAAGGAGAATCTGATGCTGGACATGCTGATCAAGGCCGGTACCGTCATCGACGGCAGCGGTGCAGAGCCTGTGGTCGCGGACGTCGGCATTCGCGGGGGCGCCATCGTCGAGGTCGGCCGCATCACCGAAGCGGCCTGCCGAACCTTCAACGCCGACGGCGCGCACGTGTTGCCCGGCTTTGTCGACCTGCACACCCACTACGACGGCCAGGCCTCGTGGGACGAGACCTTCGTGCCGAGCATCTACCACGGCGTGACAACGCTGGTGATGGGCAACTGCGGCGTCGGATTCGCGCCGGTGCGCCCCACCGACCACGACGTGCTGATCGACCTGATGGAAGGGGTCGAAGAGATCCCCGGCTCGGCGCTGGCCGAGGGCTTGCGCTGGAACTGGGAGTCCTTCACCGACTACGGCCGCGCACTCGACGCCATGCCGCACAGCCTGGACTTCATGACGCTGGTGCCGCACGACTGCCTGCGCCTGTATGTGATGGGCGAGCGCGCCGCTCGCGGCGAAGCCGCCGGCAGCGACGATCTGCTGCAGATGCAGGCCCTGTTGCGCCAGGCGCTGCTCGACGGCGCCGCCGGGCTGGCGATCGGCAGCACCGAAACCCACCGAACGGCCAAGGGGCGCATGACGCCGTCCTTCGAGGTGTCGAGCACCGAGCTCAACGCACTGGCCTCGGTGCTGAACGGCCTGCCCTACCGCGTGCTCCAGGCGGTCAGCGACTTCGGCGCCCCGCGCGGCCCGGCGGACGAAGAACAGGCGCGCTTCGCGCACCACTACGCCAAGCTCGAGGCGATGGCGCGCGTGGCCGGGCGGCCGATCGCGATCAGCTGGATGGACCGCGTGAATGCACCGCGCCAGGCGCAATGGCTGGGCGATGCTGCCAAGGCCGGCGCGGCGGCGGGCATCGACATTCGCTTGCAGGCCTCGTCGCGCAGCGTGGGCGTGTTCAACGGGCTCGACACCACGCTCAACCTGCTGGCAGCCTTTCCGACGTACCAGGCGCTGGCGCACCTGCCGGCGGCCGCGCGCGCGCTTGCACTGCGCGAGCCGCAGATGCGCGCGCGCATCCTGGCGGAAAGACCGGTACCGATGTCGGTCGAGGGTTCATCGGTACCGCCCCTGGCCGACTTCGTGGTGGCCAATTTCGAGCAGACGGCCTTCATGCTTTTCCCGCTGCTCGCCGGCGCTGACGGCGGCATGGACTACGAGCCCCTGCCCGAGACGTCCTTCGGCGCGCAAGCCAGGGCGCGGGGCGTGCCGGCGCGCGCACTGATGTACGACCACCTGGTCGAAGGCGACGGCAGCAATCTCGTGTACTTCCCGATCTTCAACTACCTGCAAGGCTCGCTGGAGCGCGCGCGCGAGATGCTGCTGCACCCACAGGCGCTGTGTGCACTGGGCGACGGTGGGGCGCATGTGGGCACGATCTGCGACGCCAGCGTCACCACCACGATGCTGGCGCACTGGGGCCTGCAGCGCACACGCGGCCCCCGAATCGCACTGCCCCACGTCGTGCAGATGCTCACGCAGCGCAACGCGCTTCACATGGGGCTGCTCGATCGCGGCGTGATCGGCCCCGGCATGAAGGCCGACATCAACCTCGTCGAGCTGGACCGCCTGTCATTGCCGATGCCGCAGATCGTGCGCGACCTGCCGCAAGGGGGGCGGCGCATGGTGCAGAAATCGCGCGGCTACCTTGCCACGCTCGTCAGCGGGCTGGCGGTGGTCGAACAGGGCGAGATCACCGGCGCCCGGCCCGGGCGGTGGGTGCACGGGCCGGACCACTGATTCCCCGAAGGTCCGCCCGGTGTCGAGCCCGTCGAAGTCGAATCGCTTCCGTGCAGGGCCGAGTGCGTCACAGCGACTTCAGGTACTCCACCAGCTGTTCTTGCTCGGCGGCGGTGAGGTCCACCACGCCCAGCGACTTCAGCACTGCGGCGACGCGGCCCACCGCGGTGGGCAGGGTGCCGGCGCTGTCGTCGTGGAAGTAGGGTGCACTGTGAGCCGCACCGCGCAGGCTGGGCACCTTGATGCCGCCGGCCAGATCGCCTGAGGCGGGCACCTCGGTGAGATTGGGCAGGAAAGGGCCGGCAGCGGTGCCGCTGAGTTCCGGCGTGGTGTGGCAGCTGCTGCATGCACCCTTGCCGTTGAACAGGCGCCAGCCGGCTTCAGCCTGGGGCGCGTTGAAGGCGCCCGGCGCGGGCGAAGCGATGCTCTTCATCCAGGCCTGCAGGTCCAGCAACTTGTCCTTGTTCACCAGGATCTGGTCTGCAGGTGTGGCCGCGGCGGCCAGCTTGTCGAGCAGGGCTTGCGGCGGCGGCACGCGCAGTGCCGGCGGCAGCGCACCGTTGGCGGTGCCGAACGCGCCCTTGCCGCCCATCACGATGTGATAGACCGCCTCGGCCTGGCTGGCCAGTGCGTTGGGGCCGAAGAACAGGCCGTCCCAGCCGAAGGGGTAGCCCTGGGCTTCCAGATCGGTGAAGTTCCAGAGCGGCGGCGTGTCGGTGGGGTTGTCGGCCGCGTCGTCGAAGGCGTTCACCGCGCGCACGTCAAAGCGGTTCGGGCCCCAGCCAGCCAGCGTGGTGGACAGGCCCAGCGCGAAGGATAGCGGCATGCGGCCTCAATCGCGCAGCGGACCACCCCGAGGTGCGCGCAGCAGCGATGCTGAGTTCGAATCGCCGAATCCGAGTTGTCGAATCCGGGTTTCCATCGCACTACACTCGCCTGAACTGACGAGCGCACCGCCATGACCTACCAGATCATGTACTCCTCGCAGGCCGCCGCGCCCATGACGGCTGTCGCTCTCGAGAAGATTCTTGCGGATGCGCGTGTCGGCAATGCGGCGCGCAACGTCACGGGTGCGCTGATCTATGTCGACGGCGTGTTCTTCCAGATCCTCGAAGGCGACAAGGCCGTCGTGCACGAGCTGATGGCGAACATCGCGCGCGACTCCAGGCATCAATCGGTCACGGTCTTTCACGAGGCGGAAGTCGAAGCGCGCGCCTTCGAGTCGTGGCGCATGGCTTACCTGAGCCCGACGCCCGAGCAGATGTCGATCTGGGCGGGCCTGGCGGGCACCACGACGATCGAGGGCCTGTTGGCCGACGTCAATCGCGATCCGCACCGGGTGCCGCGCATTCTCGTCAAGGCGCTGGAGGCGCTGGCGGACTGAGCCTGGCGCGGGGCACGTCGGGACCTCGATCCTTTCATCCGCGTGCCGCATCCGCACCAGGCGGGCGCGCCTGCCGCATCCTTTGTGCGGCCAGGCGGCAGCGTTGTGGCAAGGTCGGTCATGCGGGCACCGCCGCCGTTCGTTGCCTGCGGCCGATGCCGATGGCGGCCATCCAGGCCAACAGCAGCAGGGGCACGGTGGCGAGGTTGAGCGCGCTCCAGCCGAACCGCGCATACAGCCAACCCGCCCCCAGGCTGGCCAACGCCACCACGCTGAAGACCAGCGACTCGTTGAGCGCCTGCACTTTGCTCTGCTCCGACGGGCGATAGGTTTGCGTCAGCAGCGCCGTGCCGCCGATGAACGCGAAATTCCAGCCGACTCCGAGCAGGATCAGCGCCGACAGGAAATGCAGCCATTGCGTTCCGGCCACCGACACCGCCACATGGCCGAGCAGCAGCGCAAAGCCGATCTGCATGATGCGGGGTGCGCCGTAGCGGGTGACCAGCGCGCCGGTGAAGAAGCTCGGTGCGAACATGCCCACGACATGCCACTGGATCACCGGGCTGACCTCCGTGGTGTTCAACCCGCAGCCCAACATGGCCAGTGGCGTGGCGGTCATCGCCATGATCATGACGGCGTAGCCCACCGCCGTGCCGAAGACCGAGGCACGCAGGGCAGGCTGCGCGGCAATCTCGCGCAGCGGGCGGGCTGTGCCGGCCGGGCCGCCGGCGATCGGCGGCAGGCGCAACTGGGCGATCATCGCCAGGGCCAGCACGGACAACAGGGCCTGCGCCAGGTAGGAGCCGACGAAGGCGTTGCCGACGATCCAGTCGCGGCCCCAGACGGCGATCTGCGGCCCCGCAAAGGCCGCGATC
>JANNKS010000479.1:0-16737 GCA_031396425.1 Rhizobacter sp.
CGAAGTTCTCGAGGTAGCCCGGCAGCGCGAACGCCGCCACCTTTTCGCGCAGGCCGGAGATGGGCTGCGTGGGCGTGCGCAGCATGTCCGCCACGTTCGTTGACCCCTCGCCGGCGCGGTGCTGCTCAGGCCGCCAGCCGAGCGAGCATCTCGGCGGTGACCAGCGCGATGCCGCTTTCCGTGCGCGCGAAGCGCTGCGCGTCGGCCTGTGCGTCTTCGCCGATGACCATGCCGTCGGGAATGACGCAGCCGCGATCAACGACCACGCGCTTGAGCCGCACGCGCCGCCCGACCTCGACACCCGGCAACAGCACCGACCATTCGACGCTGGCGTAGGAATGCACGCGCACTGCCGAGAACAACACCGAGCGCAGCACCGAACCCGAGATGATGCTGCCGCCCGACACGAGCGATTCGATCGCCATGCCACGCCGGTCGGGCTCGTTGTGCACGAACTTGGCCGGCGCGAGCTGCGCCTGGTGGGTCCAGATCGGCCAGTGCGTGTCGTACAGGTTCAGCTGAGGCTCGGTGGCCGTGAGGTCGATGTTGGCGTCCCAGTACGAGTCGATCGTGCCGACATCGCGCCAGTAGGGCGTGCCGTCCGGGGTGGTGCCGACGCAGCTGAGCGCGAACGGGTGCGCCGCCGCGTTGCCGGTGCGCACCGCGCGCGGGATCACGTCCTTGCCGAAGTCGTGGCTCGACGCCGGATCGGCAATGTCGTGCGCGAGTTCGGCGTAGAGGTACTTCGCGTTGAAGATATAGATGCCCATGCTCGCCAGCGAGCGATCGGTGCTCCCGGGCACGCACGGGGGATCGGCAGGCTTTTCGACGAAATCGGTGATCTGCCACTGCTCGTTGACCGCCATCACGCCGAACGCGCGCGCCTCGTCGCGCGGCACCTCGATGCACGCGACCGTGCATTCGCGGCCCTTGGCCACGTGGTCGGCGAGCATTGCCGCGTAGTTCATCTTGTAGATGTGGTCGCCGCCGAGCACCAGCACATACTCGGCCTCGTAACTGTCGAGGATGTCCTGGTTCTGCGACACGGCATCGGCCGTGCCGCGGTACCAGTGTTCTTCGTCCATGCGCTGCTGCGCCGGCAGCAGGTCGATGAATTCGTTCGCCTCGCTCTTCAGGAACGACCAGCCCCGCTGCAGATGCCGCAACAGGCTGTGGCTCTTGTACTGGGTGATGACGCCGATGCGGCGGATGCCCGAGTTCAGGCAGTTCGACAGCGCGAAGTCGACGATGCGGAACTTGCCGCCGAAATACACCGCCGGTTTGGCGCGCCGGTCGGTCAACTGCTGCAGCCGGCTGCCGCGGCCGCCGGCGAGCACCAGGGCGATCGCGCGCCGTGGCAGTTCGATGCTGAGCGTGAGTTCTCGTGGCGACATGGCGGTGCCGTCCCTGCCAGGTGGGGGCCTACCCGCCGCCAGGCAGGGCGGGCCGGGGCCGTGCTACTTGGACCAGTGGATCGCGTCGAGCCTCACCCGGGCCGTGCTGCCCGGCGCGTTGCCGGTGCGCGAATACACGTCGGCGATGATGAAGCGCGCCAGCACCAGCGACAGGTCGAGCT
This sequence comes from Rhizobacter sp., assembly GCA_031396425.1. Classification (GTDB taxonomy): domain Bacteria; phylum Pseudomonadota; class Gammaproteobacteria; order Burkholderiales; family Burkholderiaceae_C; genus JAEMQF01. The sequence continues at coordinate 1,577 of JANNKS010000479.1, forward strand.
TGGGATTCTTGGCCACGAAATCCGCGATCGGAATCGACACCTGGCACCACGCACCGGTGTTGCAGTAGCCGTAGTTGCCGGGCTGGAGCTGGAGCACGGCCTCTTGCGGGTCCCGGTCCTGGTTGTCGGTCGAGATGCCGATCTCGATCTTGCCCGGGTAGGTGGTGTTGACGAGGAAGTTCAGGCGGCCGGCGGCGACGTAGTTCGACAGATTGTCTGCGGCCCCCGCAGGGGACTGCCGCACCAGGCCCCAACCGAAGCTGGCCGGCTGTGGCGTGATCTCGAGGCTGTTGGGGGCGTCGCCCGGACCGAAGTTGGACGCAAACTCGTTGCGGGTTGCGGTGTTGCCGTCGAAGGCGTCCCAGTTCAGGCCCGTAGGGCGGAATTCGGAGGCGCCGGGCGCCGCGTCGGTGTATAGGGTGTACTTGTCCTCGGTGATCGCAGCGTTCACCACCGGCGGCACGAAGTACAGTGCATCGGCATCGGTCAATGCGCCCGGCGCCCAGACCCAGGTGGCGCCTCCTGCGGGCGAGTTGTTCGGGTTGATCGCCTGGATCGCGTAGCGCGCCTGGCGGTCCTTGTTGAACAGGCCCCAGCCGTCGTCGCCTTGCTTCCACTGTTCATCGAAGGCCACGAAATAGAACACGGCCTTCGGCCCCGCGCCGGTCCGGCCCTCGGCCGCCCAGGCGGTGATCCGGTCGAAGTACATCTTCTGGTTCACCGGGTGGGCCCGGAAGGACAGGCGCGGATCGATCACGTTCCAGCCGGACTCGCCGACGGTGATGGGGATGTAGGACAGTCCTCGGTTGTCGAAGGCCTTGCGCGCCTCACCGTACTGCCGCTTGGTTTCGGTCATCACGGCGTCCATCATCGCCGCCGCGCGGCTGGCTTCGGGCACGCCCTTCTGTCGCCAGTCGAACAGCCTCGGGTTGAAAAAGGTGTCGAGCTGGGCATAGATGTGAATCGAGGCGAAGTCGACTTCGTTGGTGATCACCGCCGGCATGCCGGCCCAGGCGAGCCAGTTGTCGTCGGTGGTCACGGGCTGAGTGATCTGGTTGCGCACGGTGCGCAGATAGCCGGCGAGGGTTTCGGGGTTGGTACGCACGCCGGAGAAATCCACCTGCGTCTCGTTGCCGATGCTGACGGCCAGGATGATGTCCCTGAACGCCGGGTTGTTGGCCAGCGCCACGGCCTGCGCGATCGATGCCTCGTTCGCGGCGTAGATGGCCGGCTTGTCGGCTTCCGCGGCATACGTGTCCCCGCGGATGAAGGCGCCAAGCTGCACCTTCATGTTCATGTTGTTGTCCACGATGACTTGCAAGGTCTGCCGGGCCACCTTGTCGTCGCTGGAGAACAGTCGAATCATGCGGAAGCCCGCGGCCAGCATCAGGTCGAGGTCCTGCTTGAGGTTGGCCGGCGGGATCACCTCCGCGTCCAGCTCCGCGGGGTTCCTCGCGGTGCGATAGGCCCCGTAGGCCACCGCCTTGCGCGAAAGGAAGTCCTGGCTCAGTGGACGGATCGTGACCCCCGTGTAAGGCACGCCGCCGCCGCCGCAGGAGGCGATCAACGCGGCCAGGAGGAGGGACAGGACGACGCGCATCGAAGCGATGCCGAACCGTTGGTGCTTCATGGCAGGGCTCTCGTGTTGGTGCATGTCAGAAGAAGAAGGTTGCGCTGACGCCGAACCAGTAGCCGCGCTTCTCGATGCGGGAGTCGATGTCGAAGTAGGCCTGGTGGCTCGCCATGCTCAACGGGGCGAGTCCCTTCCGGCCGAAGTTGGCCACGCCGCCCGACACGTCCAGCACCAAGCCGTGGCCATAGTCGTAGGCCAGGCCGAAGGTGTTGAATGTGGCCCAGTTCGACTGGCCCCGCTCGAACGGGTTGTCGGTGGACGCCTTGCCGAGGTAGACCATGCCGGTGTAGGCGGCCATCTTTTCGGTGACCTTGTAGCGCGCGCCGAGCACCGCGTCGACCGACCTGGCCGGGTAGCCCTTGTAGACGCCGCCGCCCAGGTCGTTGCTCCAGTCGACGTTGAACGGGTTGTTCCAGATATCGAAGCCGCCCGGGTTGTCGGTCTTGGATTGCAGGAACTTGGCATACGCGCCGCTCCAGCGGTTCGCGCGCAGGCCGCCATAGAGCTCGAGCTTGGCGTCCAGCTTGTAGCGCGCCAGGATCATCGCGATGCCCTGGCTCGAGCCACCCAGATCCTGGTCGAACCTCGAGTCGTAGAACAGGTTGCTGAAGGGCGCCTTGCCGAAGGCGACCGGTTCGCCGTTCTTGCCTTCCTGGAACATGACGTCCAGACCCAGGTCGCCCTTGCGGTACTGGAACCACAGTTCCCAGAAGCGCGGCTTGTTCCTCTTGAAGCCGGCCTTGCCGATGTCGTAGGTGCCCTCGACCACAAGATCACCTTCGGCCACGTCGAACTGGCGCGAGGTGTAGCGTACGGCGCGGGTGAGCAGCCCGTAGCCTGCGCCGGACGATGCCCAGGGGCCAGACAGGCCGATGTCGGTGGCGAAGGGGTAGTCGGCGAACATCCAGGTGCGCGTGGTCATCGCCCCGAGTCGAATGCTGCCGTAGTCCTCGTGGCTGACGGCGACGTTCTTCTCGTACCAGAAGCCCTTCTGGTCTGCCTGGCCGTCGCGCCAGCGCTGGCTCAACAGGCCCGACAGCTTGAACCCGCCCGGCAGATCGAACTTGGCACCCAGGAAGGGCTGGAACTGCCAGACATTGACGTTGCCGGCCCCGTAGCCCACGCCCTGCACCAGTTCGTCGGACCAGACGAAGTGTCTGCCGGCGAACTTCTCGACCTGACAGTCCTTCAGCGGGCAGTAGCTGCTGACCCAGTTGGCGTCGGCCTTGGCAAAGCCGGTCAGGCTGAACGGGCCGAAGTCGACCGCACCAGCCGCGCCGCTGAGCGATGCGCAAGCGAGCGCGAGCGATGCGGTGCGTGAGCGCATGCCGGCTCGGAGCGGGCGGGCGGCCGGCCGGTTGCGAAAAGAGTGTTGGTGCATGCAGGTCACCCGTGGGCTGGATGAGGTTGTGGACGGAGTCGCTGGAGGACAAACACGGGAACTGCAGGCTGCCGAATTCTGGAGGCCGACCGATCCGGGCCGATCTGAAAGCGCTTTCAAAGCATAACGGTGGACAACTGCTGCCGTCAATGCGCAGCACCTGCGTGTTTTCCCGCGTTTGGAGCGAAACGGGACCGTGGCGAGCGCGAATTCGGGAAAACGCGAAGACCATCTGAAAGCGCTTTCAGAAAGAATGGCGTCGCACTGCGCGGGCGGTGCAAGGGGTGCATGCATGAACGGAATCATTCGATTGGGTCTGACGGTGGCGTTGGCAGCGGGACTGGCGGTGCCGGGCGTGAACGCCCAGCCCGTCAAGGCCGGCGCCGGCGCGTACTTCCTGGCGCCCAAGGGAAGCGACAAAGGCCTGCCGCCGGCGCCGCTGCGCACCGAGGCGATGCAGAAACGCGCGGCGCCGACGAGCCAGTGGTATTCGACGCTGATCTTCAACCCCAAGCCGTTCCCGATCTTTGTTCAGCCGATGACGGCGCGCACGACGGCGGCCGGCTTCGAGATGGTGCTGCCGAGCAAGGAGGTCACGACGACAGAACGGCGCGACACCGAAGTCGGTTATCCGCACCGCGACCCGCTCGTGCTAAGCCCGGTCGCCTTCGAGCCCGGCCCGGCCAAGCTCGCCAACACGGGCGACTGGTCGATCGACATCTCGTTCGCGCGCGGCGATGACGACATGCGAGTCACCGTCGCGCACGGCAACCCGTACGCCTACATTCAACTCACGCGCGGCGACCTGCGCGTGCGCCTTCCCGCCGCCGGCAAGCGCTTCGACAACGGTGCCGATGCACGTGTGCTCGCGCTCGAGGTCAACGGCAAGGCCTACGCGCTGTTCGGCCCGACCGGCACGCGTTGGGAGTCGGTCTCGCCCACCGAATGGATCGCCCGGCTGCCGGCCGACAAACGTTATCTGTCGGCCGCCGTGCTGCCCGATGCGCAGGCAGAAACGCTCGCACTGCTGACGCGCCACGCCTACGCTTTCCTGCAGGACACGCGTGTCGCCTGGCGCTACGACATGCCGGCGAGCCGGGTCGAAACGACGTTCCAGGCGACGACGCGCGTGATGGAAGGGCCGGACAACGGGCCGCTGTTCGGCCTCTATCCGCACCACTGGTTCAACAATCCAACAGTGGAGGGCAAGCTTGGCCCGGCCTACGAGAGTGTGCGCGGCAAGATCCGCCTGCTCGCGGCATCGCAGTTCAAGACCACGCACGCCTACGTGGGCTTCGTGCCGTACTGGCCCGGCGTCGCCGAATCACCGCGCAGCGCCGAACTGGCCGACGTGACAAAGGCCGACCTGCGCAACGCGCGCCGCCTGATGCTGCCCGAAGGCCAGAGCGCGTACTGGCAGGGCAAGGGGCTGCAGCGCATTACCAAGTTGATGGACGTGGTCGAACAGCAGGGCGACAAGGAAGGCCGCGACCAGTTGCTCGCGCTGCTGAAGCGGCGCATGGAAGAGTGGTTCTCGGGCCGTGACTCGAAACGCTACTTCTTCAAGGACGCGGCCCTCGGCGCCGTCGCGAGTTACCCGGACGAATTCTTCGCCATCGCCGAGATCAACGACCACCACTTCTGGTACGGCTACTGGATCCGCGCCGCGGCCGAGATCGCATTGCGCGACCCGGCGTGGGCCGCCAAGGATCAATGGGGCGGGATGGTCGAGCTGTTGATCGCCGACATCGCCACCGCCGAGCGCGGTCGCGCCGACTTTCCGTTCCTGCGCAATTTCGACCCTTACGAAGGCCACTCCTGGGCGAACGGCCTGGGCGGCGTGGGCGACTACGGGTCGATCGGCAACAACCAGGAGTCGTCGTCCGAGGCCATCAACGCCTGGGCCGGGCTGATCTTGTGGGGCGAAGTGACGGGAAACCGCGAACTGCGCGACCTCGGCGCCTACCTGCACGCGACCGAATGGCAGGCCATCAATCATTACTGGTTCGACGTTCACGGCCTGGTGCTCGCGCCCGAATACAAGAACGTCGACGTGGCCCAGCTGTTCGGCGGCAAATACATCCACAACACCTGGTGGACCGACGATCCGCGCCAGACCACCGGCATCAACCTGTTGCCGGTGACGACCGCGTCGACGTCGTTCGCCCAGCACCCCGACTACATCCGGCGCAACCTCGCCGGCCTGAAGGACGAGCAGGCCATCTGGGCTTCGCGCGGCAAGAAGGTCGACCCGCCCGACATCTGGCAGGACGTGTTCGCCAAGTACCTCGCGCTCGCCGACCCGGCGGCAGGCCTGGCGCAGTGGAACCGCTGGGGTGCGGTGGAACTGGGCGAGACGCGCACGCACACCTTGCACTGGCTGCTGAGCCTCACCCAGCTCGGTGTTCCCGAGCCCGGCGTCAGCGCCGACACCGCGCTCTACTCGGTGTTCAAGCGCGCCGACGGCCAGCGCACCTACCTCGTCTTCAACGCCGGCAAGGAAGCGATGACGGTGCGCTTCAGCGACGGCAAGACGCTGCCCGCCGCGCCGGGTGTGCTGACGCGCAGTCCCTAGCGGGCTGGGACAAAACCCCCTGGAACCTCCTAAGGGAAAGCCTGAGGGCACAACCCTCTTGTCATGCACATCGCACGCCTCTATGCTTTCATGAAAGCGCTTTCACGAACCGTCCGTTCACGTCCATTCACTCAACGCGCCGCTCCCACGTCGCACGCCACGCCGCCCATCTGCCCCATTCACCTCAGCCGGGAATTCGCCATGACGCCACGATCAACACTCCACACGCTCGCTGCCCTGATACTTGGCTGCGCCATGCTCGTTGGCTGCGGAGGTGGCGACGCTGAGGCGCCGCCGCCGCCAGTGGGCTCGACACCGCCGTCCAGCGGAGTCGACACGACGGCGCCGACCGTGACGATCGCCAACGACGTGGCAGCCGCCACCGCCACCGGCCCGGTGACCTTCACGTTCGTGTTCAGTGAAGACGTGGGCACCACGTTCGACGCGACCGACGTCGTCGTCACCGGCGGCACGCCGGGTGCCTTCGTGCGCATCGGCGGAACGCAGGCGACCCTGGTCGTCACGCCGACGCCCAACGCGTCGGGAACCATCAACGTGAGCGTGGCCGCCGGCCGCTTCGCCGACATCGCGACCAACGCCAACACAGCGGCAGCGACAGCATCGAAAAACTACGCCGCCGCCCCGCCCCCGCCCCCGCCGACGCCCACCGGCACGGTGCTCGCGAACTTCGACACCGTGTCCCCGCCGGTTGCCGGCTTCGAGGGTGGCGAGGGCAGCGTTGTCGAGGCAGGCCCGGCCGGTGGCAGCGGCAACGCGCTGAAGGTCTTGCGCTCCGGCGGCCAGGTCTTCGCGCTCGCCGTCGTCAACCTCCCGGCCACCATCGCTCTCGAAGCCGGTCGCCTGACGATCTCGGCGCGCGTGTACTCGCCCACCGCCGGCATCCCGATGGTTCTCAAGCTCGAAGGCCCGGGCGGCAACCCGTCCACGGGCGACATGCAGGCCAATCAGACGGTCGTCGTGGGCTGGCAGACGCTGACCTGGACTGCGCCGGCGGTCAACACCAACTACAACACACTGGTGCTGCTGCCCAATCTGGGCACCGTCGACGCGCCACCCGGCAAGGCGTACTTCTTCGACGACATCGCGCTGCTCGGCACCGCTTCGGGCGGTGGGGGTGGCGGCGGGACCGGCACCGCCCTCATCACCTTCGACGAAACCACCGCACCCAAGTTGACCGACTTCGGCGTCAACGGCGCGCCGCCGGTGATCGCCACCGACCCGACCGGCGGCACGAACAAGGTGCTGAAAGCATTCAAATACGCGCTGCCGGCTCCCGGCTCCGAACAATGGGCGGGCGTGACGGTTTCGACCGGCGCGAACGACTCGATTGCGGCCATCCCGTTCACGACGACGGCAAAAACCATCACGGCGCGCGTTTACAGCCCGGCGATCGGCGTTCGCGTGCGGATGAAAGTGGAGAACGCCACCAACCCGGGCGTCAGTGTCGAGACCGATGCGATCACGACCACCGCGAATGCCTGGGAGACGCTGACGTTCAACTTCGCCAATCCGGGCTTGAGCCCGCCCGTCGGCGGCGGGCCGACCGCGGGGCTCGACCTGGCCCAGACCTACAACAAGCTTTCGATCTTCTCCGACTTCGGCATCGGCAACGGCGGCTCGGGCCCGCTGCCCGCTGATCGCACCTACTACTACGACGACATCACGTTCGTCGGCGCGGCGGGCGGCGGTGGCGGCGGTGGTGGTGCAGCGACGCCGTTGACGTTCTCGACCGGCTTCGCCGCCGGCGGCCTGACCGATCAGGGCGGCGCCTATTTCTCGTACAGCGGCAGCAACCAGGACAGCTTCAACTGCAGCGGCGGCCCCGCGTTCTGCGGCAGCGGTAACGGTGGCAGCGGCGCGACGAGCTTCTTCTTCGCCTACTACCAGACGCCCACGCCGGCCACCGCGCTGTACAACGGCATCAGCGTGCTGGCACCCGGCGTGACGACCGTCAGCGGCACCGCCGACACCGCCGGCGTGCAGGTCACCGGCCAGACAACGATCAACTTCACGTTCAACAACAACGGCGAGTGGCAGACCAGCGGCACGAACAATTTCGGTGTGCTGCTGACCTTGGGCAAGTTTTACGACCTGGATGCCGGCCCTGCCGTGCAGGCGTGCAACCTCAAGCTGCTCGCCGTCGTGACACCGATCAACGGGGGTGCCGCCAGCCCGTACGCCATTCCGCTCAGTTCGTTCGCGGTGATCCAGAACTGCAACACCACGATCAGCACCGTCGCGGCCGCGCTGGCCAGCTCCCCGGTGTCGGAAGTCGCCTTCCAGGCCGCAGGCGGCGGCTCTGCGCTGCCCACCGTGGCTGGCAAGACCACGGGTGCGAACTTCAGCGTCGGGGCAGGCGGTGTCTACCCGACGACGCTGGCCATCACCGGCGGCGTGAGCTTCCAGCCATAGGTGGCACGAGTGCCAATCGCACGGGCTTCGCGAGCGCCACCCAACTGGGGTCGCTCTCGCTCGTGAGCTGAGCGACAGCACCCCTGGCGCCGCGACGAAGTCCTCTCGATGATGCCGGATATTCCGGCTGAGATGGCGCATGTGCTGCAGGCGACGCGCTCGCCGTCGCAACTGGCCGATCTGGCCGCCAGACTGCTCGACATCGAGCCGGCCAAGAAACAGCTGCTGCTCGAGACCCACGGCAGCGAGGAGCGACTGGAGAAGGTTTTGAAGGTGCTTTCGCACCGCATCGAGGTACTGCGGCTTTCGCAGAAGATCGGCGCGCGCACCAAGGAACAGATGGATGACCGGCAGTGCCGCTTCATCCTCAAGGAGCGGCTCACGGCAATCAAGAAGGAGCTTGGCGAGAACGGCGGCAACGCGCGGGAGATCGCCGCAACTTCGAACGCCATCAGCGGCGCGAAGATGCCCAGAACGGACTGCCGTCGCGCGCTCGGCGCGCGCTGCCCGTCGTAACCGCCTCGCTCGCTGCCGATCGTCGGCCGAATGCCGATGCGCGCCGTCAGTGCGCCATCAGCACCGGCACGGTCATCGAGTCAAGCACGGTTCGCGTGGCGCTGCCCAGCACCCACTCGCGCGGGCGCGAGTAGCCGTCGCAACCCATCACCAGCAGGTCGGCCCCCAGCTCGGCGGCGAGCGAGAGCAGGCGGTCGCCGAGCTCGCGGGGCTCGCTTTCTTCGCGGTGGATCTTCGCCGCGATGCCGTGGGCGCGCAGACACGCTTCGATGCGCGTCGCCGCCTCGCCGGGGCCGGCTTCCCGATCGCTCCAGACCGCGACGTGCACTGCGGCGGCGGCCCTCAGCAGCGGCCAGGCGGCCGCCAGCGCATGCGCCGATTCGGGCGCTTCCTGCCAGGCGATCAGGACCGTTTCTCCCAGCGTCGACGGCAGCCCGATGTAGGGAATGACCAAGGCCGGTCGGCCACTCTCGATCAGCACGGACTTGACGAATTCGGGCGGAACGTCGTTCGGCTGGTCCTTCGGCTCCTGCTGTCCGAGCACCAGCAGGTCGGCATACAGCGCGGCCTGGCTGAACGCCCGCACCGGATCTGCGCCGAGTTCGGCCCAATCCAGGCGCAACATGCTGCGCGCCAGCGCCTGTTCGAAGATGGCCCGGGCACGCGCCCGGCGCTCGTTGTCGAACTGTTCCATTCGCACCGCGATTTCGGGTGCGTTCAGGCTGGTCAGGTAGTGCAGCGGCTGCGGTGTCACGGCGAAAGCGGCAGTGACGACCGCGTCGCATTGCTCGGCGAGGCGACGCGCCACATCCAGCCGCGTCGCAAATGAAGGTGACGCGTCGGCATGGACCAGGATGGACTGGATGGCAGGCATGGTGGATTGCCGCAGCGTTTCATCGTACTCCCTGCCAAGCCGGGCGGGCGTTTCATTGCAGGCGATTCATCGCGTTGGCGGTTCTGGCGAAGCCGGCGGCCCGCGGCGACCCCTCGAGTCCGGGCCAAACACGATGGGCGATGCCGCACGCAGACCGCTACGATGCGGCATGCGCATCGCCGTTGTCTCCGACATCCACGGGAACCTGCCTGCCCTCGAAGCGGTGGTCAAGGACATCCGGCGCCACGGGGTCGACGGCACGGTGAACCTCGGCGACAGCCTGTCGGGCCCGCTGCTGCCGCTCGAAACGGCGCAGTTCCTGATGTCGCGCGACTGGATCCACCTCGCGGGCAACCACGAACGCCAGATCCTGTTTCCCGACCGCGACGGTCGCGAGGCGTCGGATGCCTACGCCTACTCGCAGCTGTCGGAACGCGAACTCGACTGGCTCATCGAGCTGGAGCATCGCCAGCCGCTCGGCCAGGAAGTGCTGCTGTGCCACGGTTCGCCGCGCAGCGACATCGAATACTTTCTCGAGACGGTCGAACCCGGCGGCATGCGCGCGGCGCGCGCCGAGGAGATCGATTTGCGCCTGAGCGATGAAACCGCCGCGATCGTGCTGTGCGGCCACAGTCACGTCGCACGTTCGGTGCGCGCGAGTCGCGGCACCCTGATCGTCAACCCGGGCAGCGTGGGCCTGCCGGCGTACAACGCCGATGCGCCGCATCGCCACGCCGTCGAAACGGGTTCGCCCGATGCACGCTATGCGATCGTCGAATACGGGCTGGACGGCTGGATCGCTTCGCTGCATTCGGTGCCCTACGACCCGCGCGCGATGGCGCAGCTGGCGATGCAGAACGACCGCCCCGAATGGGCATTTGCGCTGCTGACGGGCCGCATGGCTTGAGGCTGAGGCGAACTTCGGGACGACCCTGATGTTGGCGCCGGCCACCCTTGCCTAAACTGACGCGTGCATTGACGCACGTCAATCCCGTGGAGGCGCGGCATGGACAGGAAGTTCTTTATCGCCTGGCTGGTCACTTTCATCGCCTGGATGTTTGGCAGTTTTGTCGTGCATGGTGCGCTGCTGCAGGCCGACTATGCCAAGCTGCCGCAGCTGTTCCGCGCCGAAGCCGATGCCCAGCAATACTTCCCGTTCATGCTGCTCGCGCACGTGCTGATGTCGGGGGCGATGGCACGCATCTACGCGCGCGGTGTCGAGGCCAAACCCTGGCTCGGGCAGGGGCTGCGCTTCGGCGCCACAGTGGCGCTGCTGACGGTGGTGCCCACCTACCTGATCTACTACGCGGTCCAGCCCATGCCCGGCGCCCACGTGGTCAGGCAGATCGTTTTCGACGGTGCGCTCGTGGTGCTGCTGGGCACCTTGCTGGCGTTCTTGTACCGCCAGCGAGCCAGCCCCTGAACTGCCGGGTCGGCCGACGCCGGACTTGACGCCGATCAAGTCGCCACGCGTTGGCGTCGGGCACAGTCGGGGCCGATGAAAGCTCTGCAATCGAATTCGCACCGCTGCTGGGCAGCCCCGGGTGGCGCAGTTCTACACCGCGCCGCTTGGCGCGCGCGGTCGATGCCGTCTGAAGGGGCGTTCCAGTGACTCCGGTGATCACGGAAGAACTGCTGCGGCGCTTCGACGTCGCCGGACCGCGCTACACCTCGTACCCGACGGCCGACCGCTTCACGCCGTCGTTCGGCGAGCCGGATCTGCTCGCCGCGCTGCGCGGCATCGCCGCCAGCACCGCGCCGATGTCGCTGTACGTGCACATTCCGTTCTGCGAATCGGTGTGCTACTACTGCGCGTGCAACAAAATCGTGACGCGCCAGCACGGGCGTGCGGCGGAGTACCTCGACGCGCTGGACAGCGAAGTCGAACTCGTCGTTGGGCGGCTCGGGCGCGGCCACGCGGTGTCGCAATTGCATTTCGGCGGCGGCACGCCGACCTTCCTCAGCGACGACGAGCTGACGCGGCTGATGGCGGCGCTGCGGCGCTCGTTCACGTTCGAGCCGGATGCCGAAATGTCGATCGAAGTCGACCCGCGCACCGTCGACGCCGGGCGGCTGCGCCATCTGAAGGCGATCGGCATCAACCGCCTGAGCCTGGGCGTGCAGGACTTCGACCCCGACGTGCAGCGCACCGTGCACCGCGAACAATCGTTCGAGAGTGTGCGCGCGCTGATGACATCGGCGCGCGAGATCGGGTTTGACTCGATCAACCTCGATCTCATCTACGGCCTGCCGCTGCAAAGCGTCGAATCGTTTGCGCGCACGATCGCGCAGGTGGCCGAACTGCGCCCCGACCGGATTGCAGCCTATGGATATGCGCATCTGCCGCAGCGCTTCAAGCCGCAGCGGCGCATCGATGCCAGCGAACTGCCGCGCGCCGAGGTGAAGCTGAAGATGCAGGCGCTGGGCCTGGCGACGTTGCGCGAGCTGGGCTACTGCGAGATCGGCATGGACCATTTTGCGTTGCCCGGCGACGCCCTGGCGGTGGCGCTGCGCGAAGGCCGGCTGCACCGCAATTTCCAGGGTTACAGCACGCAATCCGACCGGGACCTGGTCGCGCTCGGGGTGTCGGCGATCAGCCGCGTTGGCAACACCTACAGCCAGAACGCGAAAGCGCTGCCGGAGTACTACGCCGCGTTGCGCGCCGGCCGTTTGCCGGTCGAACGTGGCCTGGCACTCACCGCCGAAGACCGGCTGCGCCGCGACGTGATCATGGCGCTGATGTGCCGGGGCCGCGTCGAGTTCGCTCGCATCGCCGAGTTGCACGGTGTCGACCTGCGCGAGCACTGCGCCGAGGCGATGCGCAACCTGGCCAGGTTGGTCGACGACGGCCTGGTGCAACTCGAACCGGGCGCGGTGCAGGTCACCCCGCTCGGCTGGGCCTTCGTGCGCGGCGTGGCGATGCTTTTCGACGAGCACCTGCAGGCGTCGCGCAAGGCGCAGCAGGCGCGTGCAGCGGGCCAGGCTGCTGCCGGCGCTTCCCCGCGTGTGCCGGTGGCCGAGGCTGCCGAGGAACAGGTGGTGCAGTTCTCGCGCATTCTCTGAGGCACGGCGCCGCAGGCATCACTCATGGAATTTGCCCTGCTGGTTTCCGCCGCGCTGATGGGCCTGGCCGGTGGCGCGCATTGCCTGGCGATGTGCAGTGCCGCCTGCAGCGGTGTGGCGCGTGCGTGCGGCGGTGCACGCCATCAGCATGCGTTCGCGGCATTGCTCGGCGGGCGGCTGCTGGGTTACACGGCCGCCGGCGCGCTGGCCGCCGCGAGTGTGGCCATGCTGGGTCAGTGGGCCGAAGCGGCCGCCTGGCTGCGGCCACTGTGGAGCATGTTGCACCTGGCCGCGCTCGCACTCGGTCTGTGGTTGCTGTGGGCGGGGCGGCAACCCGCGTGGATGAGTGCGCTGGGGCAGGGCGTGCCAGCGCGGCTTCAGCGCGTGCCGTTGGCGGCGGCGGCCGGGTTCCGAGCCGACGCCGTCGAATCGATGCCCGGTGGTGTCGTGATGCGCGGGCCGGGCCGTCTGGGGTCGGGGCCACTGCGCGCCGGCCTGATCGGAATGCTCTGGACGGCGCTGCCGTGCGGCCTGCTGCAATCGGCCCTGCTGGTGGCCGCGCTGGCGTCCACCCCGGTGTCGGGTGGGCTCGTGATGGCCGTGTTTGCGGCCACGTCCAGCCTGAGCCTGTGGGTCGGGCCGGCGCTGTGGGCCCGGCTTGTGCGCGGTGACACTGCCGCGCGTTGGCAGGGCGCCGCGATTCGCGGCGCTGGTCTGGTGCTGGCCGCCGCATCGTTGTGGGCACTGGTGATGGGCTGGAGCTCGCTGGGGCAGACCGCCGTGGTCTGCACCTGACAAACGCGGCCCGCCGACCGGCAAGCACGCGGGATGGGGCGAAGACCGCAACGCGGCATCGACTCGGCTTGACGCCGCTCAAGGTCGCGGCGCTGCGCGCGCCGTACCGTGTGGACTGCTTCTTCCAACCCGGGAACGCGCAATGAGCACGATCAAGACGATCCTGATGCACATGGACGACTCGCCCGACAGCGCGGTGCGCCTGGAGGTCGCGAACACGCTGGCCGAACGCTTCGATGCCACCGCGACCGCGCTGTATGCCGTGATGCCGGCGTTCATGCAGTATGCGCTGGCGTTCTCCGGTGGCGCCGAGATGGCGCCGCTGATGCGGGAATACGAAATGCAGCGGCGCGCCAGCGCACGCGCGCGCTTCGACAGTGTCGTCGGCAGCGTTGCGGCGAAACGCCTGGCGCACATCGAATGGGCCGAGTCGGTGGGCGAGCCGAGTGCGCTGTTCTCCCGGCAGGCGCTGGGCGCCGACCTGCTGCTGCTGGGCCAGCATGACTCGGGCAGCGCCGCGACCGAGCGCGACGTGCGCGCGGGCGTGAGCGCCGATTTCGCCGAATCGGTCCTGCTCGCCAGTGGCAAGCCGGCGCTGCTGCTGCCGACGATCTTCAAGCCTGCGCCGATCGGCCGGGTCGTGTTGGTGGCGTGGAAGGCCACGCGTGAATCGGCGCGTGCGCTGAGCGCCGCGCTGCCGTTCCTGCAAAGCGCCGAGCGCGTGATTCTGGCGCTCTGGGCCGACCCGGGGGACGGCGAAGACGCCGCCGCGGGCCCCGACATCGAGCTCGCGTTGCGCCGGCACGGCGTGAACGTGATCGTGCAGCGCGAGGTGGCGCCGGCGCGCGAGGTCGGCGAGTTGCTGTTGTCCAAGGCCGCTGACGTGGGCGCCGATCTGCTCGTGATGGGCTGCTACGGCCACGGGCGGGCACGCGAATGGGTGCTCGGTGGTGCGTCGCGCACCGTGCTGCAATCCATGACGGTGCCCGTGCTGATGACACACTGATGTCAGGCTGACGGGTCACTGACGGGCCGCGGGTGGGGCGCAGGCTCGCGCTGCCCGGCTGGCTGGCTGGCCGGCCGGCCGCGGCAAGGGTGCCACCCGCCGTCGAGCGGGGGATCCGGCTACGCCGGCAGTCGCCCGCGGGGCTGCGGTGTACAGTGCGCTGCATCCCGCCCGTGACAGGGGCCGCCACGAAGGCGCGATCGTGATCCCGCAGCACATAGCCATCCTCGACGACGAACCCGACATCACCCAGTTGCTGGCGACCTACCTTGCCGCCAGCGGTTTTCGTGTGACGCAGCTGCACAACGGCGCCGGCCTGATGGAACTGATGGCCAGCGCCACGCCCGACCTGGTGCTGCTCGACCTGGGGCTGCCGGGGGAAGACGGTTTCGCAATTGCGCGGCGCCTGCGCGAACACTGGGCCTGTGGCCTGGTGATCGTGACCGGCCGCGGCGACGCCGTCGACAAGGTGGTTGGCCTGGAGATCGGCGCCGACGACTACGTCACCAAACCGTTCGACCTGCGCGAGTTGCTGGCCCGCGTCAAGGCCGTGTTGCGGCGCACCCAGGGCAACTCGCCCGACAGCGCACCCGCCGCACCGAGCCCCGCGCAGGCTCAGCGCAGCGTGACCGTTGAAACTGCCCGAGGGCAGGACAACGAGCGCTTCCGTTTTGCCGGTTGGCTGCTCGATCGGCGCGCGCGCCGCCTGATCGGGCCGCAAGGCGTGGAAGTCCCGCTGACCAGCGGTGAATTCGACCTGCTCTCGGTGTTCGTTCGTCATCCTGGGCGCGTGTTGTCGCGCGACTTCCTGCTCGAAAGCACGCGCGGCCGCGAGGCGGCGCCGTTCGATCGCACCATCGATGTGCAGATCGGCCGCCTGCGCCG
>JANNKS010000480.1:0-2761 GCA_031396425.1 Rhizobacter sp.
TTCAGGATAACCCACGAAGATACATGGAGTTCCTCGTGTGGCAAGCTTTCCTCGAATGCCTTTGGTCTTGTTATCTGCAACAATGCACACTTCACCAAATGTTTTCATGTTGATAACCCATTTGGGGTTTGCACCATAGAATTTCTGTGCAGGAGACTGTTCTCCTTCTTTTTCAATCAACACGTTTTCGAGACTTGTTGATACATTTGCACAGTTTGCCCAAAGTTTGGCTCTCATCTTAGTCGGTAACTTTGCCGGCCACCAGCGGCACGAAAGCACCGGCCAGCGTCACGTTGTAGGCGTTCTGCACCATCTCGTACATCGTGCTCTTGCTGTTGAGCGCAAACAGCAGCGCGCAGGCGGTGAAGGTGACGAGGACGATCCGCAGCGTGAGCAGGAACTGGCGGTCGCCCATGCGCGGCACGAAGGGGCGCAGCACGTTTTCGGTGAACAGCGAGGTCGGCGCCAGCAGCGCGCCGCTGGCGGTGGACAGGATGGCCGACAGCAGCGCGCCGAAGAACATCACCTGCGCCCACAGCGGCATCTTGCCCAGCACCAGGTCGGGCAGGATGCGCTGGATCTCGCGCGCGTCGTCCGACCCGAAGTGCTTGGCCAGTGCGGGGTCGGTCACGATCGCCGCGTAGGCGATGAAGATGGGCACGAAGGCGAAGCAGAAGTAGATCAGCCCGCCCAGGAGCGTGCCGCGCACGGCGGTCTTCTCGTCCTTGGCGCTGGTCATGCGCTGGAACACGTCCTGCTGCGGGACCGAGCCGAAGGCGAAGGCGAAGAAGGCGCCGGCCATCAGCCACCAGCCTTTGGCGTCCTCGGGCATCCAGTTGAACTTGCCGTCGGCGGCCGCCTGCGACAGCACCTTGCCGGCGCCGCCGGCAAGATCGCCGACGAGGACCGCCACCAGTGTCAGGCCGATCAGGATGATGACGGTCTGGAACAGGTCGGTGAACGCCACCGACCACATGCCGCCGAAGATGGTGTAGACCAGCACGACCGCGGCTCCGCACAGGATCGCCGTGTTGAGGTCGATCGCTGCGCCGGACAGCACGTGAATCACCAGGCCCAGCGCGGTCATCTGCGCCGAGGTCCAACCCAGGTAACTGGCCACGATGGCCACGCTGGTCAGCACCTCGACCGATTTGCCGTAGCGGTGTTTGTAGAAGTCGCCGATCGTCAGCAGGTTCATGCGGTAGAACAGCCGCGCGAACAGCAGTGCGGCGAGCACCAGGCACAGCGAGGCGCCGAACGGGTCACCGGGAATGCCGTGCAGCCCGTCCTTGGCGAACGTCGCCGACACCGCCAGCACCGTTTCCGCGCCGAACCAGGTCGCGAACACGGTCGCGACGTTCATGTACAGCGGCAGGCTGCGGCCGGCGACCAGGTAGTCCTTCGCGTTGTGCACGCGTGTGGCGGCGACCAGGCCGATGGCAATCGTCACCGCCATGTACAGAACGACGAAGGTGATCAGCATGGCGGCGCTCCTGTGGGGCTGTGGCGTTGGTGGCAGGGGTGGCGGGAAAAACCGGCCGAAGTTTAGCGGGGCTGGCAGTGCCATTCGGTGTCGGCAGCCGTGGCGGCCGGATCGGCTGGCGCTGCCTCGAATCCGATCTCAGAGACGCTTGCCATACAGCAGGGCCAGCGCCAGCAGCGTGCCCGCCACACCGCCGGCGAGGAAATACAGCAGCCCTTGCAGCAAGCGGTTCGTGCGCTGCTGCTCGGCCAGCAGTTCGGCGAACAGCGGGTGGTGGTCGGGTTCGCGGGCGCGCAATGCCGTGTGCAGCAAACGCGGCAGTTCGGGCAGCAATTGAGCGTAGCGCGGCGCCTCGTGCTTGAAGCGCTCGACCAGGCCGCGCCAGCCTACCTGCTCGTTCATCCAGCGCTCCAGGAACGGCTTGGCGGTGTTCCACAGGTCCAGTTCGGGGTCGAGCTGGCGGCCCAGGCCCTCGACGTTGAGCAACGTCTTTTGCAGCAGCACCAGCTGCGGCTGTATCTCCACATTGAAGCGGCGCGAAGTCTGGAACAGCCGCAGCAGCACCTGGCCGAGCGAGATGTCTTTCAGCGGCCGGTCGAAATGCGGCTCGCACACCGCGCGGATCGCGCCTTCGAGCTCATCGACCCGCGTGCCGGCCGGCACCCAGCCGCTTTCCAGGTGCAGTTCGGCGACGCGCTTGTAGTCGCGTCGGAAGAAGGCGATGAAGTTCTGCGCCAGGTATTCCTTGTCGAACTCGGTGAGCGTGCCCACGATGCCGAAATCGAGCGCGATGTAGCGGCCGAAGGTCAACGGTGCCACCGACACCTGGATGTTGCCCGGGTGCATGTCGGCGTGAAAGAAGCCGTCGCGGAACACCTGGGTGAAGAAGATCGTCACGCCGTCGCGCGCCAGCTTCGGAATGTCGACGCCGGCGTCGATCAATCGCTGGCGCTGGCTGATCGGCAGGCCATGCATGCGTTCCATCACGATCACGTCGCGGGTGCACAGCTCCCACACCATCTCGGGCACCAGCACCAGGTTCAGGCCCTGCATGTTGCGGCGCAGCTGCGCCGCGTTGGCGGCTTCGCGCACCAGGTCGAGTTCGTCGTGCAGGTAGTTGTCGAACTCGGCCACCACCTCGCGCGGCTTGAGCCGCTTGCCGTCGACCGAGAGCCGCTCGACCCAGCGCGCCAGCGTGCGCAGCAGCGTCAGGTCGTCTTCGATCACCTCCAGCATGCCAGGGCGCAGCACCTTCACCGCCACTTCGCGGCCGTCTTG
>JANNKS010000527.1:0-13037 GCA_031396425.1 Rhizobacter sp.
GGCCGACGAAGCCGCCAAGAGCCACCAGCGCACCGGCTACCTGCCGGTCACGATCGCGTCGTACGAGCTGACCGAGAAGGCCGGCTTCTACAAGGCCAACCCGGGCACCGACGTGTCGGTGACGCAGATGATTCGCAAGACCACCGACAAGTCGCGCGGCATCCGCCTGGGCAACTTCGTGCAGATCCGCACCATCATCGACGAAGAGATGGAAAACATCTGGAGCGGCAAGAAGACCGCGGCCGAAGGCATCGACGCAGCCGTCAAGCGCGGCAACGAGCAGCTGGAACGGTTCGAGAAAGCGAACAAGTCCTGAAGGACTTGCTCGCTTTGCGGCCGACATGACGGCACCCCTCCCCCACCCTCCCCGCCGAGCGGGGAGGGGCTGATCTGAGAAACAACTCTTGGCCGTCGAAAAGCGCGTCCGCTTCAAAAGCTGGTGGCTGCCCTGGGTGCTGATCGCACCCCAGATGGCCATCGTGCTGGTGTTCTTCTTCTGGCCCGCCGGTCAGGCGCTGTACCAGAGCGTGCTGACCCAGGACGCGTTCGGCACGTCGACCGAATTCGTCGGCATGGAGAATTTCGAGCGCCTGTGGAACGACGAGACCTACCTCGCGTCGTTCAAGACCACGGCGGTGTTCTCCATCCTGGTGGCGGTGTTCGGCCTGTCCATCGCGCTGCTGCTGGCAGTGATGGCCGACCGCGTGGTGCGCGGCGCGACCCTCTACAAGACGCTGCTGATCTGGCCCTATGCGGTGGCGCCGGCGGTGGCGGGTGTGCTGTGGCTGTTCATGTTCGCGCCGTCGGTGGGCATCGTGAGCTACGCCTTGCGCGCCTTCGGCTTCAACTGGAACCACCTGCTCAACGGCGACCACGCGATGGCGCTGATCGTGATGGCCGCGGTGTGGAAGCAGATCTCGTACAACTTCCTGTTCTTCCTGGCCGGGCTGCAGTCGATCCCGAAGAGCCTGATCGAAGCCGCCGCGATCGACGGGGCGCGCCCTTGGAAGCGCTTCTGGAGCATCGTGTTCCCGCTGCTGTCGCCGACCACGTTCTTCCTGCTCGTGATCAACATCGTCTACGCCTTCTTCGACACCTTTGCGATCGTCGATGCCGCCACCAACGGCGGGCCGGGCAAGGACACCGCGATCCTGGTCTACAAGGTCTACTACGACGGCTTCAAGGCGCTGGACATCGGCGGCTCGGCGGCGCAGTCGGTGGTGTTGATGGTGATCGTCATCGCCCTGACGGTCGTGCAGTTCCGTTACGTCGAGAAGAAGGTGCAGTACTGACATGGTCGAACGCGACAAAGCCGGCCGAGTCCTGGCGCACGTGGTGCTGCTGCTGGGCGTGCTCGTGGTGGCGTTCCCGGTCTACGTGACGCTGATCGCATCGACGCAGACCTCGCAGCAGATCGTGCAGTCGGTGCCGATGTCGCTGGCCCCCGGCGGCCACATGATGGAAACCTACCGCGTCGCGCTGTTCGGCGGCGAAACGAGTTACGGCAGCAAGGTGGCGCCGGTGGCGCCGATGCTGTGGGTGAGCTTCGTCAGCGCGATGGTGATCGCGATCGGCAAGATCGCGATTTCGCTGCTGTCGGCATTCGCGTTCGTGTACTTCCGCTTTCCCGGCCGCGGCCTGTGCTTCTGGATGGTGTTCATCACGCTGATGCTGCCGGTGGAGGTGCGCATCCTGCCCACCTACCAGGTGATCTCCGACCTGTCGATGCTCAACAGCTATGCCGGGTTGACGGTGCCGCTGATCGCGTCGGCGACGGCCACGTTCCTGTTCCGCCAGTTCTTCCTGACCATTCCCGACGAACTGGTGGAGGCCGCGCGCATCGACGGCGCCGGGCCGATCCGCTTCTTCAAGGACGTGCTGGTGCCGCTGTCGATGACCAGCGTGGCCGCGCTGTTCGTCATCCAGTTCATCTATGGCTGGAACCAGTACCTGTGGCCGCTGCTGGTGACCACCGACGAGAGCATGTACCCGATCGTGATGGGCATCAAGCGCATGTTCGCAGGCGGCGACGCGGCCAACGAATGGAATGTGATCATGGCCACCGCCATCCTGGCGATGATTCCGCCCGCACTGGTGGTGCTGCTGATGCAGCGCTGGTTCATCAAGGGCTTGGTGGATACGGAAAAGTAGAACGACCATGGCAGCCATTTCGATCAGGAACGTCATCAAACGCTACGGTTCGGGCCCCAAGGCCAACCAGGTGATCCACGGCGTCAACGCCGAGATCGCCGATCGCGAATTCATCGTGATCGTCGGACCCTCCGGCTGCGGCAAGAGCACCTTGCTGCGCATGGTGGCGGGGCTGGAGGAAATCTCCGGCGGCCAGATCGCCATCGGCGACCGCGTGGTGAATGACGTGGAGCCTTCCGACCGCGACATCGCGATGGTGTTCCAGAACTATGCGCTGTACCCGCACATGAGCGTGTTCGACAACATGGCCTACGGGCTGAAAATCGCCAAGGTGCCGCTGGAGGAGATCAAGCAGCGCGTCGACAAGGCGGCCAAGATCCTGGAGATCGGCCCGTTCCTGCAACGCAAGCCGCGCGAGCTCTCGGGCGGGCAGCGGCAGCGCGTCGCGATGGGGCGCGCCATTGTGCGTCAACCCAAGGTGTTCCTGTTCGACGAACCACTGTCCAACCTGGACGCGAAGCTGCGTGCGCAGGCGCGCCTGGAGATCCAGAAGCTGCACCGCGAGCTCGGCGTGACGGCGTTGTTCGTCACGCACGACCAGGTGGAGGCGATGACGCTGGCGCAGCGCATGATCGTGATGAATGCCGGGCACATGGAACAGATCGGCACGCCGGAACAGGTGTACCTCGCACCGGCCACCACCTTTGTGGCGGGGTTCATCGGTTCACCGCCGATGAACCTGATTGCCGGCCACGGTGACGGCAAGAGCTTCCACACCGGCGGGCAGGTGCTGGCACTCGCGCAGCCGGCGCCGCGCGCCGGCGAATTGCTGCTCGGGCTGCGGCCGGAGCACTGCGAACTCGTTGATTCTTCGGGTGGCATCGGTTGGCAATTACGCGTCGAAGTGGTCGAGATGCTGGGCGCCGAGCGGCTGGTGTACGGCAAGCTGGGCGACGCGTTATTCACGGCGCGCATCGACGGCACGCGCGTACCGCCGGTGGTGGGCACCACGGTGTCGCTGCACGCCACGCCGGACCATCTGCACTGGTTCGACCCGGCCACCCAGCGTCGCATCGTGACCTGACGTGACGGCCTGGCCCTACCCGCTGTGGATTGCCCATCGCGGCGCCGGTAAGCTGGCGCCCGAGAACACGCTGGCCGCCTTTCGCGTCGGCGCATCGCACGGCTACCGAGCCTTCGAATGCGACGTGAAGCTCAGCGCCGACGGCGTGCCGTTCCTGCTGCACGACGCGACGCTCGAGCGCACCACGCCCGCTGCGGGCATCGCGGGCGAGCGCAATTGGGGTGAACTCGCGCGCCTGGACGCCGGCGCCTGGCACAGCCGCGCGTTCGCCGGTGAGCCGATGCCGACGCTGGAAGCGATTGCGCGGTTCTGCCTGAGCAACGGCCATGCGCTGAACATCGAAATCAAACCGACACCCGGGCTGGAAGAACACACCGGCCGGGTCGTCGCCGCCGAGGCAGCACGGCTCTGGCAGGGCGCTGCAGTGCCGCCGCTGCTCAGCTCGTTCCGGCCCGAAGCACTGAAAGGCGCTCGCGAAGGCGCTCCCGACTTGCCGCGCGCACAGTTGCTCGACACTCTTTGGTCGGGTTGGTTCGAAGTGACGATGGCGAACGAATGCGCGGCCGTGGTGACGCATCACGCATTGATGGACGCCGCGTTGATCGCCAATCTGCGCGGTGCCGGCCTGCGTGCCCTGGTCTACACCGTCAACGAACCGCTCGACGCGCGCCGGCTGTTGGCGCTGGGCATCGACGGCTTGATCACCGACGCGGTGGATCGTTTCGCGCCGGGCTTGGCAGCCCTGCCCTGAAACACGCTCAGGGCAAACCGCTGTCGCCGCGCACACGCGCGTAGACACGGGTGTCGCGTGGTTCGCCTTGGGGCGATTCGCTGTCTTGCCGCAGCAGGCCCTCGAAGACATAGCCGGCACGCTCTGCGACCCTGCGGCTCGGAATGTTGTTGTCGTCCATGCGGATTTCGACGCGCCGCGCGCCAAGCCGGTCGAACGCGAGCCGGGTCAGCGCCAACACCGCCTCGGTGATGATGCCGCGCCCCTGCTGGCCGGCGCGGCGCCAGTAGCCGATTTCGAAACTGCGCACCTGCCAGTCCATGCGGTGCAGCCCGGTGCTGCCCAGCAACAGACCCTCCACGTCTCCTGCACCAGCGGGTTGTGCCAGGCGCTCGAAGATCAACATCGGCAGGTCTTCGCGCAACAGGAATTTCGCCTCCGAGCGGCGACAGTAGATTTCCGATTCCGCCGGCGTGCGCGCCGACTTCGCCCACGGCATCCACGGCAGCAGCTCGACGAGGGTGTCGCATTCGGCCGCGTTGAGCGCCTCGCCGTCACCGCGCCTGGGGCAGCGCAGGATCAGGCGCGGCGTTTCGATGCGCTGCGGCACCTCGATCAGCAACGGGTCCAGCGCCGGGCCGGTGTTGCCGGGTTGGGTGTCGCCTGTCATGCGGTGGACCTGGCCATGTCAAGTCGGGTCCATCAAGGCGCCGGGGCGCACCATTGCATCGGCCCCGACCCAGTCGCGCTCCTGCTCGCGCTCGGGAAGCTTGCGCAAGTCGCGGATCACGGCAATGCGCCATGCCACGATCGCCATCAACAGCGCCGAGCCGCCCGCAAACGCGAGTGAGGCGCGCAGGCCGACGTGTTCACCGAGCCAGCCGCCGAGCAAGGCGCCTGGGCCGGCCGGAATGAGGATCAGCCAGCGCATCGTGCTCGTCATGCGGCCCAGTAATGGTTCGGGCGTGACCGCCTGGCGCAAGGCGAGGAAGTTGATGAACACCAGCACCGCACCGGCGCCGAAGAACACCAGCATGACCGCGAACATCACCGTTCCCCAGACATTCGCGGGCGCGAACGACAGCAGCAGCCAGCCTGCGCCGCAGATGGCGATGCCCAGCACCAGGCAGGGGCCCGGGCCGAGGCGCTGGCTGATGCGGTTTCCAAACACGCTGGCGAAGACGGTGCCCACACCGAGGCCCACGTAGCTCAGGCCCACGCCCTGTTCGTTCAGGCCCAAGGTGCGCGTGGCGAACAAGATTTGCACCACGATCGCCGCGTGATGGCACATCTGCCACACCCCGACCACGCAGGCCAGCGTCACGAGCAAACGGTTGCTGGCGACAAAGCGAACGCCGGTCTTCAGGTCGGCGAAGAAGTCATTGCTCTGCGCACGACGACGTTCTTCGTTGATGTGAATGCCGCGCAGGATGGCGGCCGACACGATCAACATCACCGCGTCGGCGAGCAAGGCCAACGGGGCGCCGACCATCTTGATCAGCGCCCCCGCGACGCCGGGCCCGGCCACTTCGGCACCTGAACCGGCCAGTGCATTCTTGGCGTGCGCTTCGACGAGCCGATCGCGCGCGACGACCTGGGTGAGCACGATCTGTGCGGCGCTGCCCGCGATGGTGTAGATGGTGCCGATCACGAAGCCGGCCACGTAGAGCCAGGGCATATTCAACCAACCCATCCACCAGGCCAGCGGAACGCTCGCAACGACCAGCGCCAAGGCACTTTCGCCGACCACGTAGACCGGCAGCTTGCGCACCCGGTCGAGCCACACGCCGGCTGGCAGCGAGAACAGCACGAACGGCAGGATTTCCATCGCCGTGAGCAGGCCCATCTGTGTGGGGCTGGCGTGCAGCAGCACGGCCGCGGTGAGCGGCAGCGCGAGCATCGTGACCTGCCCGCCGAACGAGCTGATCAGGATCGACGTCCACAGGCGCCGGTACGCAGCGTCGCGCAACAAGTCCCCCGGGGGCAGGGCGAACCGGGCGCGCAGATTCGTCACCCAGCGTTTCAGACCATTCATCATGGCTTCACCATTCATTTCTTCTCTGTGCAGACGCCTTGTGGGCGTCTTGGCGGGTCGTTGGACCCAATGCAGCGGAGGAAGGATTGACGACCGATTCTTCCGCTGAGGCTCTCAGCGGACTTCGGTACGAAGTGGAGTCTGAGAGGTCTAGTTGCCGGCGATGGCCCGCGGCAGCAGGCCAAAGGCGACTATTCCGGATCGCTTGCCGCTGTGCACGACTGGGCAGCTCATGCCATGCAAGTGCATGACCACGCCAAGCGCGCCGCCGGTGGCGACGGTTTGAGTTAGGGCGTGGTTGTTGGTCATGGGCAGACGTTCCGCGAGTACGAGCGCCAATGCTAACAGGCTGGTGCAGGTTGACGCAAGCGCGACGCGCGTGCGCGGCGCGATACCGCCGGCATTGCGACACGGCACCGACGGTGCGCGCACTTGCCAGCGCCTGGAGCTTCGGGGCACGATGGCGCATCGCCGGGTCGGGTTGCCGATGCGGCAAACCCCTTGTGCAGGAACCACGATGAATGCGTTCACGCCAGCCTCGACCCCTCTGCGCTCTCGCTGGCTGCTCGGCGTCGTCGCCGTGGTGTTCCTGTTCGGTCTGGTGTGGCACGGCGCGATTCCGCAATGGCCCGACTACCATGACTTTGCCGACACGCGGCCCTGGCTGGGCATTCCGAATGCCGCCAATGTGTTGAGCAATCTGCCGTTCGCCTTCATTGGCGCCTGGGGTCTGTGGCGGCTGACTTACCGGCGCGCCAGGCAGGCCGCCGCGGGTGCGGACGGCGTGTGGAGGATGTTCTGTGGTGCGCTGGTCTGCACCGCGGCCGGGTCGGCGCTTTATCACTGGGCACCCGACAACAGCACCCTTGTCGTCGACCGGCTTCCGATCGCCTGGGCCTGCGCGCTGTTGTTGTGCGCCTTCCTCGCGGAACGTGTGCACCCGCGTTGGAACACTATTCCTAGTCTTGCGACAGCGCTAGGCTTGGCCACCCTGTCGGTGATGCATTGGTGGTGGACCGAACGCCTTGGCCAGGGCGACTTGCGCGCTTATCTATTCGTGCAGTTCCTGCCGATGTTGCTCGTGCCAGCCGTGCTGGGGCTGCGGCTGCCGGTGTTGCGCAGCGACGCCGTGCCCGGCGCCACCTGGTGCCTGGTGCTGGGCCTGTATGCGGCCGCGAAAGTCATGGAGATGGCCGACCGCTGGATGCTCGAAGCCACACAGGTGGCCAGCGGCCACATGCTCAAACATGGGCTGGCCGCCGCTGCGGCGGCTTGCCTGGTGATTGCCGTGGTGCGCCGCCGCGGCCGATTCGGCAACTGACAACCCGCCGACCCGGCCGCTCGGTGGCCAGCCGAACGCTCAGCTGCGGTAGTCGGCGTTGATCTTGACGTAGTCGATGCTGAGGTCGCAGGTCCAGACCGTGGCGTGGGCTGCGCCGCGATGCAGATCGACGCGCACCGTGATTTCGCTTTGTTTCATCACGCGCTGGCCGTCTTCCTCGCGATAACCCGGGTGCCGCCCGCCTTCGGTGGCCACATGGACGTCGTCGAGGAACAGGTCGATCGTGGTCTGGTCGAGGTCGTCGATGCCGGCGTAGCCCACCGCGGCGAGGATGCGCCCGAGGTTCGGGTCGCTCGCAAAAAAAGCCGTCTTCACGAGGGGCGAGTGGGCGATCGCATACGCCACTTGCCTGCATTCGTCTTTGGTCTTGCCGCCTTCGACGCGAACGGTGATGAATTTCGTGGCGCCTTCACCATCGCGCACGATCGCCTGGGCGAGTTGCTGCGCGACCTGGATCACCGCCTCGCGCAGCAGCGCGCCGTCGCGAGACTCAAGCTGGGTGATCGGCGGGTTGCCGGCCTGGTGCGTGGCGAGCACGACGAATGAATCGTTGGTCGAGGTGTCGCCGTCGATACTGATGCGGTTGAACGAGCGGTCGGCTGCTTCGCGCACCAGTTCGGGCAGCAGATGCGGGGCAATGGCCGCGTCGGTGGCGACAAAACCGAGCATCGTGGCCATGTTGGGCCGAATCATGCCGGCACCCTTGGCGATGCCGGTAACGGTGACCGTTGTGCCGCCGATCAGAACTTCGCGCGACGCGGCCTTCGCCACGGTGTCGGTGGTCATGATGGCCTGCGCCGCCGTGGCCCAGTTCGACTCGTTCAGGTCGGCCAGCGCGGCGGGCAGGCCGGCTTCGATACGCTCGATCGGCAGCGGCTCCATGATGACGCCGGTGGAAAAAGGCAGCACCTGTTCGGGCGAGAGATCGAGCAGGCGCGCCAGCGCCTGGCAACTCTGGAATGCGCGTGCGAGCCCTTCCGCCCCGGTGCCGGCGTTGGCATTGCCGGTGTTGATCACGAGTGCGCGAACCCCCGGGCCGTGCTCCAGGTGGTTGCGACACAACTGCACCGGCGCAGCGCAGAAGCGGTTCGTCGTGAAGACACCGGCCACGCTGGTGCCGGCGGGCACCGTGACGACGGTGAGGTCACGCCGATTCGCCTTGCGAACCCCCGCCATCGTGATGCCGAGTTTCACGCCGCGCACGGCGTGCAGGCTGCTGGGGTCCGGGGGGGAGAGGTTCACGGGCATGGAGGTTGCTACCTTGGCTGGCACTCCGATTCATTGTAAGAGTGTGGCCATTGCCCATTTCCAGACGGGCAATCAGAACTGCCAACGCACCCACTCACTCGCGCCGGCAAAGGCACGGCCAGTGCAAGAAATTGTCAGCCTGGCCGAGCCACCCGGTTGGCTCAATCTGAAGACTCGGTCGGGAAGGATTTTTTTGAAATTTTGTGTGTGAATTCCAACATGCTTTCGTCGTTCATGGACAATCGATGGACTGTGACGTACATCACGTTCTGCGCCGGTGTCTGTTGCAGATCGTGGCGACGGCCCGACGAGGGCGCGCCGACTGCCACCAGGGCACGCCTCGACGACAGTTTGAAAAGTTCTCAGAGCGAAAGACCCCATGGAATCTCCGAACCTGCCCTTTTTCATTGATCTCGTTGCACGCACTGACGAAGCGCGGCGTGAGTTCGAGACGAACAGCAAAGTTCTCGAGATCGTCGCCAAAGGCCTGCCGGTCGAGCGCTATCGCAAGCTGCTGCTCGAGCTCTACCACGTGGTGTGGCATTTCAATCCGGTCTGCGCGGCAGCGACGAGCCGCATCACTGATGAACACAAACAGGTGCGCTACTTCCTGTACGAGCACATGCAGGAAGAAAAGGGGCATGAGGAGTGGGTCTTGAACGACCTCGCCTCGATGGGTGTTGAAGCACCCGCCGCACTTCAGTACAAGCCGAGCCTGCACATGCTGGCGTTGAACGGCTACAACTATTGGGCGGCCGATCGCCTGCACCCGTGTTCGGCCCTCGGCATGCTCTATGCGCTGGAGGTGATTGCATCAGTCTATGGCGGGCCTATCAGTGCGGCCATCACGGAGTCCCTGATGCTTCAGGACAACCGCGGAATCTCGTTCATCAGCTCGCATGCGACCTTGGACGCTGAACACATGGCCGATTTGCGCGTCATTCTCAACACCGTGCGCGACGCCGATGCGAAGCGAGCAATCATTGACTCAACGACCTTCAATTTCTTCCATTTCACACGGGTGCTTGAAGCGATATGACGAACTCGATTGTCAGCGGGTTGCCCGCGTCCCTGTTACGCACCTATCGCTACATCAGGTTGGAATGGAATCCTGACTACGCGATGTTGACCGCACGAATCGGCGTCAAGCCGATTCAATGCTACAGCTTGGCGGCGATGGCGGAGCTGCAACAGGTCTTCAATGACATCTCTGCGAGCCCAGGCCTCATTCGTCACTTCGTGATGGCTTCAGACGTCAGCAAGGTTTTCAATTTCGGTGGCGATCTGTCGTTGTTTGTCTTGCTGGCGCGCGCGCGGGATCATGATTCCTTGCGACTCTATGCGAAGCGTTGTATCGAGCTTGTCTGGTGGCTTGAGAACGCTGCTCAGCTGGGCGTCCACACGACGGCGTTGGTGCAAGGCGATACTCTTGGTGGCGGACTGGAGTCTGCGCTCTTGCACCACACGGTGATCTTCGAGCGGAGTGCTCAGGCTGGATACCCCGAGGTGTTGTTCAATCTCTTTCCTGGCATGGGCGCGTGGAACCTGACGATCCGAAAGGCAGGGTACGCGGTCGCCAGTGACATGGTCTTGTCCGGGAAAATCTACACAGCGGACCAGCTGTTTCGCCGGGGATTGGTGGATATCCTTGCTGACGATGGCGCAGGTGAGATCTCCTTGGAACAGCTTGTTCGAACGATCGAACCGAGATTCCGCGGAACACTCGCGGCATTGAATGCTCGACGCATTGCGTTGCCCATCACCTATGAATCGCTGCTGGCAATCGTCGAGTATTGGGCCTCGACGGCATTGGGGCTGACGAATCGCGACTTGCGGCTTATGGAACGGCTCGCCCGAGCACAGGTCCGCAAAGTGGGCGGGGCCGAAGAAGGTGCAGTTGAGGAAATCAAGCGCATGGAACTGGACACGGCTTGGGACTTCGAGCGAACTGGCCAGAGCGAGTGGGCGACACTAACCTAGTACGCCTGTGTCTGGGCAGCTCCTGAATCCAGCAGCTGAACCGGCGCTACATCCAAGTGTGCAGCAGTCTTTGCAGCTGAGCCCGCGTATAGGGCTTTGCCAGATGCGCATCCATTCCGGCCTCGCGCGCGCGCGCAGTGTCTTCGTCGAATGCGTTCGCCGTCAGAGCAAGGATAGGGATGTGCGCACCGCCTGCTTGCCGCTCCCGGTTGCGGATCTCTCTCGATGCGGCATATCCATCCATTATCGGCATCTGGCAGTCCATCAAGATCAAGTCCACAGGATGCCTGGCGAGCTGGTCTAGCGCATGTTGTCCGTCGTCCGCCTCGATCACGTTGATGCCGAATGAGGACAACATTTCGCGCGCAATCATACGGTTCACATCATTGTCTTCAACGACCAGAACCGTACCCTGCAAGTTGTTCTCACCGTCCAGGCCAGTCAACAGTGAATCGGTCGTGCTCGGGTGAATGGGTGAATGGTCGCATTCAAGTGAGATGATGAAACTGAAACATGAGCCCGTACCGGCTTCGCTTTCGACCTCGATACGACCACCCATGGCCTCGACGATGCTTTGACTGATCACCAAGCCCAAGCCGGTACCGCCCCGCTTCCGGTTGCGGTCATTGTCGACTTGATGAAATGGCTGGAACAGATCGCGTTGCGCTTGCAGCGACATTCCCAGGCCGGAGTCGTTGACTTCGAATTTGAAACCGGCCCAGCCTTCCACTGCGGGCTGGGAGCTCAATCGCAATCCGACGCCGCCACGCTCCGTAAACTTGATCGCATTGCCGACAAGATTGAGCAGAACCTGCTTCAGGCGCTGTGCGTCGCCGATCACCCACTCCTGTACGTCCGACTCGATGTCAAGGCCCAGCGCCAGGCCTTTGGCTTCAGCGTTCGCTCGGAACAATGCAACAACCGAAGCCGCAACGGCCTGGGGCGACATCGGCATGAGTGACAAGCTAAGCTTGCCGGCTTCGATTTTGGAATGATCAAGTACGTCATTGAGGATCTCCATCAGCGACACGCCAGAGGATGCCGCAGTGCGGACCAGCCGACGCTGGGCAGTACTCAGTTCTGAATGTCGAAGAAGGTCCAGTGCCCCCAGAACACCATTCATGGGAGTTCGAATTTCGTGACTCATCGTGGCCAGAAACTGCGATTTGGCGACATTGGCAGCCTCGGCAGCATCCTTGGCCTGCACCAAGGAACGATTCGCAAGATCAGCTTCCAATCCATGTCGAATGGCACGAGTCGTTGTCTGCCCAACTTCCCTCGCTGCACGAGACATCGTGTAAGCGAAAACACCGATCAGAACCGCGAGAGGGATGGATCGAATCGGTTCAAAGAATAGGCTCGCCACAACCAATGACCCGAGCCCAATACTGACCAGATACTCGAAGGACCGTCCGACGAGCGACATAAAGAGTGCGGCCGCCGCAGTGGACCCGATTGCAATGACGACATAGACAGTTGCATCCGCACCTTGCAATTGTGGGTAGATGCCGACTGAACAAATGAACCAAAGTACTCCTGCGCATGCAGAGTTGGCCTCAAACTCATGGGTTGCTCGCGCCAAGCGTGCATCACTCAACTCGGCGCCATTGGCGAATCGGCGTCCCAAGGACAGCCGCCAAATAGCAACCGCTACTCCCGTCAGAGCCACGATCGCCGCGGCAAGAGGCGAGGCGGCTTGAATGCCCAGCACAACCACGACCCCGATCGCAACCAGCTGCAGCGGCACGGTCCGGGTGGAATTGACCAGCGCCAGACGCAGCAGCTCGCGCCGCACTGCCGCGTCAAGGCTGGATCCGGGCATCGCTTCGGCACTCATTGCTCTGGCAAGCATAGCGCTCACGGGCACAGGCGCACGCCATTGTTCACGAACAGCGCGGGGAAGTTGACCACTATTTCGCTTGCGCGCCCTTGGCCGATGCGTCTGAGCTGAGTCCCTGCGCCGGGGATCAACCCGTCGCAATTCTCGCAGCCCGCCTTGCTACGCCAGCCTGCCGTGGCACATCTTGTACTTCTTGCCGCTGCCGCAGGGGCAAGGGTCGTTGCGGCCGACCTTCGGAACATCGGCCACCCGGGTGGTCGGGTCGGCCTCTTGCGACACGCTGCCGTCTTCGTTGGGGTGGGTGTAGGTCACGTTGGAGATGCGTTCGGCGCGTTCCTCGATCGCTTCGGCTGCCTGAGCCGCTTCTTCTTGGGTCTGGATGCGCAGGTTCATCAGGATGCGGGTGACGTCCATCTTCACCACGTCGAGCATCTGCGAGAACAGTTCGAATGCCTCGCGCTTGTATTCCTGCTTCGGATTCTTCTGCGCGTAACCTCGCAGATGGATGCCTTGGCGCAGGTAGTCGAGCGCGGCGAGGTGTTCGCGCCAATGCGAATCGATCGATTGCAGCAGGATCATGCGCATGAACGGCGTGAACTGCTCGAGCCCGACGCGTTCCACCTTGGC
>JANNKS010000145.1:0-7899 GCA_031396425.1 Rhizobacter sp.
CGTTGCTGTCGATATCGAGCGGCTCATCGAGGTCGCGCAGCGCCACGTCGATTCGAAGGCTCACCCCTGACTCGGTGCGCTGCATCTGCAGGTAAGCGTCGCTCGACTTGTGCGCAAGCGCGGCGCTGGCGAACAGCACACCCACCAGGGCCGCTGTCAAGTGGCGAAGCAGGCGTCTCATCCGCGGCTCAGAGCAGCGCTTCGATTCGCTTGTCGCGCAGACCGACAATGCGCCGCAGCGTGTCCGCCTCGAGCCTGGCCGTTTCTTCGCCCGTCGCGCGAGCCGCCTGCGCCAGGATCAGCAGGTCGATCGGTTCGCGCTGCGAACGCACGTTCTCGCGTGCCAGTTCGAGTGCGCGTTGCGGTTGTTTGTCGACCCACAGCGCGAACATCGCCTGTTCGCGACCATGGAAAGTCTGCGTGCCCGGCCTCAGGTTCGCCACTGCAATGCGCTCGCGCATTTCGCCGGCCTGCGCGTCGGCGCCGGGCGCGCCTGCGCGAACCGCAGCGATCACCACGCGCAACAGCACACCGTCATTGCGCGGCTGATTCTTCAGCACGGACAGTGCTTCGGCGAAACGGCCCTGAAAAATCAGGAAGTCGGCATACGACAACACGGTGTACGGCGTCGCGCTGGCCTGCAGCGCCAGCGTCCAGGCGGTTTGCGCGGCGGCGCTCTCTCCGGCGCGTTCTTCGAGTTCAGCGAGTGAGGTGGCGAGCCAATTGCGCGTGTCAGCATCCGCGCGCGGTTCGGCGAGCAGGCGCTTGAAGGTGTTGCGAGCCGCCCCTGTGTTGCCACGCAAAGCTTCGTTCTCGGCCAGGCAGGCGGGGCCGTAGACATTGGCACCGAGCCCCATCAAGGCGTGGCAGGCTCGGTCCGACGCGTCGTAGCGACCTTGCACACGCCGGATCGTTGCCAGCGTCAGCCAAGCCTGTGCAAGTTCGGGGTCGCGTTGCAGCAGCCGTTCCAGTTTTGCGGCTGCCGCGTCGAACTGGTGAAGGTACTGGTCCAGCGTGGCCTGGAGCAACAACACCTCGCCGGGCGCGGAGGCGTCGTCCTGCCAAGGGTGAAGGGCCGCAATCGACAAGCCCGCGTAGCGCGGGTCGCCGGTTTCCCGGGCGCGCGCAAGGTACTTCCCGGACAGGCGGGTTGCCAACGCTGCGTTGTTGGGCTGCTCGGCAAGTGAGCGCCGCAGTTTGCGTTCTTCCCTGCGCTCGGCAGAACCGCCGGCCAGGGTTTCGATCACCTCGGAATCGCGGATGGGGACGATGGCCTGGGCGTGACTGAACGAACCGAACAGCAACGCGCTGTTGAGCAGGCTGGCGAACAGTAGGTTCTTGATCATCGATCGTCCTGGCACATCATGGCTCGAAACACCGGGGGCACGACCTTGCGGCCGGCCCCCGGCATAAGCTCACTTTAGCGCTTCGGGCTCAGCGTCGTCCACGACCGGCGCGGTCAAAGGCGCCATGTCGAGGCCTTCCTTGACCTCGGTGGTGTCCTTGGTCATTGCCGTGAGCCAGGCGATCAGGCCTGTCGCGCTCTGGCTCGCCGCTGCGGGAACCGCATCGGTTGCGGCGGGCGGCGCCGAATCATTGCCGCCACCGCACGCCGACAACATGACTGCAACGGTGCAGACGACTATCCAACTGTGCTTGTTCATTCCGGGCCTCCTTACTGTGCGCCAGGCAGCGGCGTTGAAAGGTAGGGGAATGCGTTCAACAGCGGCACGGTGGCCTGGTCAACGGCATCGTGCAACCTGAACGCGGTCGCGCCCAGCGGAACTGCCGAGGGTTTGCACGCCGCACCGAAACCGAGCGCATTCGTGTCGCCGTTGGCCATGCACAGGCCGCCCATCACGGCGACGAGCGAGATGTCGACGACGTCGTCCTTGGGACGGCGGCCGTTCGGGTACCCCGCCAGGTCAACTGCTTGCGACAGGTTCTGCGGCCCACCCACGCGCAGTATCTCGCCGACTATGCCGAGGCGGTTCTGCTGCGCGAACGGCACCGCCGCAATCGCCGTGTTCAGCCGCATCATTTCGGAAGGCACCACATTGGCCGGCTTGTTCACGCCGGTGATGCCGGTCAGGAAGGTCGTGACCAGGTCGTTGCGCGGGAGGTTGGTCGGGGATGTGTTCGGAATGGCCTGCGCAATCTCGATCAGCTTGGGCAAGGTCGGGTTGGTCACGTAGTCGGCGAACTGGGCGTCGTCCTTCGGCTTGGAACCGTTGAAACGGTCTTTGTCGGGCAGGCCGATCACCACTTCGTTCACCAGCGGCATGCCCAGGCGCGATACCTGCACCCATGCGCCACCGCTCACGGCGGTGGTCTGGTGGCCCTTCTTCGGTGTCGGGTCAAGCAAGGTGCCCTGACGCAGGCTGGCCGTCGTCCAGGCGCCGATCACCGGGTCGGTGCCGGCGGCAAGGCAGGTCTTGTGCACTTCCAGGCCGAGCGTCGTAACGTTGGCATCGTCGATGATGTTCGGCGCGGCATTGATCAGGGCCGGGTCTGTGATCACGCTCAGCGGCGCATTCACCAGGTCGAAGATCACACCGAGGTTGACCGCAAACGGTTCCTTGCGTTGGCCGACGAACAGCTTCGCAGGCATGTTGCATCCCGGCAGGGTGACGTTGTAGACGTGCTGGTTCGCATAGGCAACGTAGTTCGGAATCGTCTTCGTGCCGATGTTGTCGACCGGCTTGTCGAAGGTGGCACTGCCGCCGCTTGCGTTGGTGACAGCTGCGCGCTGGCCGGTGCGCCGGTCGCCGCGCACCACGTCGACGGTGTAGGTTTCGTTCACATTCAGGCTGGGCGAATTCGGGCCGCTGACCGCACCCGCCTGAGTGAGTGGAATCGCGACCTGCTTGCCGCCGATATCGAGCGCGATCGCATTGAACTTGTTCTTGAAGCGAAACTGGAACGTGATGTCTTCCTTCGCGTCACCGTTGTTGTCGATGTGAATCTCGTACAACGCGTTCGGGTCCATCTTGAAGTAGTTGGGCCCGCCGTAGGGAGCCTGCAGCGGCTGGTAGTTCGCCAGCACCGTGACGTAGCTTTCACGCCCGGTTTCATAGCTGTTGAACAGGTACAGGTCGGTGGCGTCGACCTTCGGCGCGGTGGTGATGAACGGCGCTTCGCGATGGCTCGACGCCTGCGCGGGCGGAATGGCCAGGCCGGCGAAGCCTGCGCACAGCGCGGTGATCAAGGGCAGCGTGCGCCCAGGGAGTCTCGGGTTCGATGTCATGCTTTGTTCCTTCAAGAGTTGACGGGGCGAACTCACAGCGTGTGAGCCGTTCTTGCGGCACCGTTCGCTGACGAAGCGGTGTCTGGCTGCTGTTACGCGCACCTTGCCAAAGTGGATGCACCGAACCCGGTTCGAGCCTCCCGAGCTCAAGTCAACCTGAACGGAATCGCGCGCCTGCGATGAAAGTCGCAACGGATTGCATCCAAACCGGCAGCGGCGCCGTATACCCGGCGATAACCGCTTCAAGTCACATGGAAGTCCGCCCGATGAGCGATGCAATGTCCCCCGGCATCGAGCCCGGCCCACTCGAGCTCAACTCAATGTCCTCGGCTTCGCACGGCGATGCCCGGCAGTGGCGGCAGGCTCAAATTGCAGTGCACTCAAAGGCGCCCGCCAGTACCGCGGTCGCCCGCTCGGCTCTGCCTGGCGCAGTACTCGCCAATGGCGGCGCGCTGTTCGACGTTCCTGGGTCGCTCGACCCCGCTGCGTACGCCTGACCGTCTGACGAACCCTTCGTTCACCCCCGGGCTGAGGCCCTTCCGTGGTCAGCGGAGGGCTTCGCTTCGCCCCAACGTTCGCTGGCCAGACGATGGAGACCGACATGAAAGCCTTGAAGAAGACCGCAATCGCGACGACGCTGCTCATCGCGGCCGCCTTCGGCGCGCAAGCGTCGAGCCACCGCGAAGCCTTGGCGGTATTGAACGAGCCATGCGCCGACAACACCGACACCTATGCCTGGGTGCAGAACGGGTCGCACGACAAGCTTTACCTGATCATGAATTTCAACCCGCTTCACGAACCCGGCCAGGGCAACCAGGGCTTGCGTGCGTGCAACGGCTATCGCTACGAGTTTCACATCGGCATCGGCGAAAGTCTCAAGTCGAGGGTGATCTACCGCGTCGAGTTCAAGAACACTTTGACGCCCGAAGCGGCGCCGAACGCCAACGATCCGCTGGGGGGCGGCAATGAACTGCTCTGGCAGTTGACCGGCGGCACCGAGACGATGAAAGTGACCCGGTTGGTCCGCTCTGAACATGGGCACCACGAACACGGGCACCACGGTGGCGATGTCGACGATGACGATGACCGACACGTCAAAGTGCTCGGCAGCGATCTCAAGGTCCTTCCGAACAACCACGGCCCGCAGACCGATCGACTGGTCTATGGCTTGGGACCGTTCGCAGGCTACCAATCGGGGGACGCCACCAGCCGCGAGGTCGGGTTGTACGACCAGGCATTTGTCGACACTTTCATCCACTCACTCAGGAACGGTGGGCGCATCATCGCCGGCCAATTCGACGACCCGTATCAGCTCGACGAAAAGGGCATCTTCGACCTGGTGAACCTGGCGCGCACCGATTTGGGTGGCATTCCGGGTGCGCGCCGCGGCCCAGCCGAAGACGTGTTCACGGGTTTCAACATCTTTTCGATCGCACTCGAAGTGCCGATGACCGACATCTTCCCGCATGGCATTCCACACAACGGCGTGCTCAAGCCCGATTCGACCGACAGCCTGCTGCGCGTGCACGCGAAGATCAAGCGCCAACAGACACAAACCGTCGACGCCGGCAACATCATCACCGGCGTGCGCGGTTCGGGCCGCTGGGTGCAGGTGGGTCGCAACGCGCTGCCGCTGTTCAACGCCGGCCTGGTCGGAACGCAACGCCAGACCCTCTATCTGCGCAGCAGCCCGATGCACGACGTGACAAACTTCGGCGCCGACATCCTTTACCCGGTGCTGGTGCGTGACGCCGACGCGCTGGGCGTCTACAAAGCTCTGGGCGTGCCGCAAAACACCGTTGACACCGTGCTCAAGGGGCCGCGCCTGGACATCATCAAAGCCATCAATCTCGGGCGGCCGATTCCGGTGGCTGATGGCTACACCGGCGACGTGATCACGCTCGACGCGGCAACGGACTCCAGTTTCCCGAACGGGCGGCGCCTTGGCGGTGGAACGGCGCCGAACCGGCACCAGGTGAATGTGAACACCGTGCTGATCAGCCTGATAGCGGCAGGCGACCCCGCTGCGGGCCTGGCCAAGGGCGTCGAAGTGAACGACAAAGACTTCCTGCCCCGCTTCCCGTTCCTGGCGCCGGCGCATCAGGGTCTTTTGCAAGGGCACGGCGGCATCAACGTGCCGACGGTTCCGAACATTCCTGCGCCTTGAAGACTGCCTTGCGGGCTGGAGCACTCTCGTGCTTTGGCCCCGCCAGCGTTTCACCATGACCCTGTCGATCCGGATTCGCGCGACACGCGTCTGCGTGGTGTTGTGCACCGCCCTGCTCTTAGGGCCGGCGCTTGCCCACGATTTCTGGATCGAACCCAGCAGTTTCACGCCCCGGCTTGGCGAACCGGTGAGCGTTCGGCTGCGCGTGGGCGAACGCCTGCAAGGCGACCCGGTGCCCTTCGTCCCGGCATGGGTCAATCAATTTCTCGTGCAGGACGGCGCGAATCGCAGAACCGTTTTCGCGCGCTCGGGCAGCGAGCCCGCCGGTGCCCTGCGCATCGTCAACGCGGGCCTGCATGTCGTCGGTTACCACAGCCATCCGAGCCGAGTCGAGTTGCCGGCCGACAAGTTCGACGCCTACCTGGTCGAAGAAGGGTTGGACACCGTTGCGGCGCAACGAGCTCGGCGCCCTGCCAACGACGGCAAGGTTCGTGAACGCTTCATCCGCTGCGCCAAAAGCCTGGTGCTGGCGGGCGCGCGCCGGGTGAGGAACAAGGGGATCGGCAGCTCGGCTTTCCTCTCGAGCTGCTTGCGCAAAGCAACCCCTACCGACTTCTGGCGGGCAAAGAGTTGACCATCGTGTTGAGTTTTCAGAATCGGCCGCTGGCGGGGGCGCTGGTGGTGGCGATGAACAGCCTGAACCCGGCCGACACTCAACGGCAGCGCAGCGACGACGCCGGCCGGGCGCGGTTTCGCGTTCCTCCGGGCGGTTTTTGGCTGGTCAAGGCCGTTCACATGGTGGCCGCTGCCCCCGGTGAAGACGCCGACTGGACCAGCTACTGGGCCTCACTGACGTTCGAAACGCACGCCGCGATCACGGCGGCACAGTGACGGTCGGGGAAGCGGCAACACATCCCGTGCGCTGCCGCGCTCCAGCCAGTGCGCGAACTCGTCGCGCAGCCGTGCGCTTTCCTGCACAGCGCGACTCCAGGCCACGGCACGGGCTTGAGGGTCGTCGACATAACGCTTGAAGTCTTCGCGATCCGGCAACTTGCCGTTCGGCAGGCTCGCCACCCACTCCGGCCGCGGTGACAGCAGAACCAGGTTGTCGAGCTGCGGCGTGGCGCGGTGGCGGAGCTTGAGCGTCTTGTCGAGCCAGCCCGGCACCACCGTGTTCTGGAAATGCGGGTACAGCACCAGCGCCAGATTGGCGTCGTCGCGCAGCGTGGCGTAGTCCAGGTGCAGGTGGTAGTCGGTGATGCCGCCGTCCCAATACGCACCCAGCGGTGCGCCAGCGATGTCGTGCACGGCGCGCAACGCAAACGGAATCGAACAACTCGCGAGCAGGCCGCTGTGCAGGTTGTTCTCGGTCAGCGTGACACGACGCGTGCGCAGGCCAGGCAGTTGCAGCGGCAACGCGTCGCGCGGGTCGGAAAAAACGACGCGTTCAATCCAACCCCCCAGGGCGCGTCGGCTCAGCGCGTTGCTGGCAAAGGCGCCGAGGTAGCCCAGCGGCGTGCGCCAGCGCCCTTCGCGGCGCAACACATGCCTGCCGCGGCTGGTGAACACGTGCAGGCGAAAACGCGCATGGTTCAGGATTTCGGCCTCGTGGCCACCAAAGCACTGCGCAATCTGTTCAGCGAACAGCGCGCTCACCGTCGCAGCGCTTGGCAGACGACCGGGCAAATGCGGGTACTGCTGCGCGATGTAGTCGCGCGCCAAAATGGCGAAGCCGGTGTCTGGGTTCGACAGGCAGGCGGTGGCCATGCGCCAGGCACCGATCGATGCACCCACCAGATGCACCGTCTGCGCGCTGCGCGGCAACCAGTCGCCAAAAATGAAGCGGTCCAATTCATTCAGGATCAGGCCCTTGGGCCCGCCGGCCGCAGCCGGAATGATGCGCACGTCACTCGGGCGAAGGCCATGCGCCTGAAGCGCACGCAGCGCGCGCGGGCCGGCGTGGATCGCCAGGGCCTTCATTGCCGGGTTGTCACGGTCGGCTCGTCATCGATGCTGACTCAGCAGCAGTCGCACGGTGATGGATTTCAGCGCCGCCCCTGCAGCTTCGCGAAGGCTTCGGCCATCGCCGAGCCGCCCTGCGCGGCGCCGCGTGCCGGCGCCGCCGGGCGTTCGCCGCGCTGCGGCGCGCGGTACGCATTCGCGTCGCCACCGCCTGCGGCAGCCACCTTCGCATCGAGCTTCATCGTCAGTGAAATGCGCTTGCGCGCCAGGTCCACTTCGAGCACCTTGACCTTGACGATGTCGCCGGTCTTCACCACTTCCCGTGCATCGTTGACGAACTTGTTGGAAAGCTGGCTCACGTGCACCAGACCGTCCTGGTGCACGCCCAGATCGACGAAGGCGCCGAACTGCGCCACGTTGCTGACCGTGCCTTCGAGCGTCATGCCGGCGACCACATCGGAGATGCTCTCGATGCCATCGGCGAGCCGCGCGACCTTGAAATCGGGGCGCGGGTCGCGACCGG
>JANNKS010000539.1:0-3314 GCA_031396425.1 Rhizobacter sp.
GTGTTCGCGATGCCACGAGCGTGCAGATACTTGAGGAAGCGCGCCTGGTAGATCGACATCAATGGCCCCAGGCCCATTGACACGGTCGGGAACTGCCAGAAATCGGGCATCAGCTTGGGATGCGGGTAGCTTGAGATGCCCTTGCCATCCACCTCCTGGCGAAAGTTCAACAACTGCGCTTCGCTGATGCGCCCTTCCATGTAGGCGCGCGCATAAATCCCCGGCGATGAATGGCCCTGGATGTAGAGCAAATCCCCGCCGTGGCCTTCACTCTCGGCATGCCAGAAGTGATTGAAGCCTGCGCCGAACATGGTGGCGAGCGACGCGAAACTCGAGATGTGACCGCCCAGGTCTCCGCCGTCGGCAGGATCGAGGCGGTTCGCCTTGACCACCATCGCCATCGCGTTCCAGCGCATGAAGGCGCGCAGGCGTTCCTCGACTTCGTTGTTCCCCGGGCTGCGTTCTTCCTGGTCGGTTGGAATCGTATTGACGTACGCCGTCTTGGCCGAGAACGGCATGTCGATGCCGGCCTGGCGCGCATGGTCGAGCAGTTGTTCAAGCAGGAAATGGGCGCGCTCTGGCCCCTGCGCACTGACCACCGCGGAAAGTGCGTCCAGCCACTCCCGGGTTTCCTGCGAATCAGCGTCGTTTGCGGCCACGCCGAGGAACGATTCGGGCACTGCAGACATGTCGGTCTCCGAAGTTGGGGTCTACGGCGGCGGAGTCTCGCACAAACTCGCCGCTCTTTCAAATTATGATCTCACATCCCACAATATGAAATTACTGGAATTCTGTCGCCCTCGATAATGACGCCATGCAACCCATTTCCGAGGCGGCTGGAGCGAATTTCGGGCGTCGAAGCTGGCTGAACCGCCTCGCGCGGCAGTGGTGGCGGCGTCAATCGGTGACACGTCAGGACCGATTCGCAACTTTCGGTCCGCTTGCATCGGTGTTGCTTTTTCTTGGCGCGATCATCTTGGCTTTTTGGTATCTGCGCAATGAGGAATTCGAGCGCGAACAGGATGCGGTCAAGCGCGACACCGAAATTGCCCAACAGCAGATTCGCCTGCGTCTCATCGAGAACCAGGAGCAACTGGTGCGCATCGCCCGCGAAATCGTCACGCGGACGATTGATCAGGCCGACTTTCTGCAGGACGCCGAAAGCTTCAACCAGGAACGGCCCGAAATCACCCACCTGATCTGGCTGAATGCGTCGCGAGTCCGAAAGGCCAGCCATTCGGCGAACAGCTTCCACGCCGAGCCCGGCATGTCGGTGCCCGAGGACGCCACGTCGATTCCGCAGGAGGGCAAGAGCAGTGAACCCGAAACTGCGTTCCTCGCGGCGCGCACCCTGCGCCAGCCGGTCTATTCGCGCGTCTTCTCTGATACCTACGGGAATTCGGTTTTCCAGGTGCACGTGCCGTTGATCGACCGGAACGCCTTCGCCGGGACGCTGGTGGCCGAATATTCCGTTGAAAACCTGATCCGTTATTTCGTTCCGTCCGAGGTATCGAACCGCCACGCCATCGTGCTGCTCGATGCACAAGAACGCATCCTCGCCGGCACGGTCTCGCCGATACCCGGCGCCAAGCCGCCACGCCCGTCCATCGTGCATGAGGTTCCGCTCTCGCCGGCTGGCAACGGCTTGATTCTGCGCGGGCAAGGGTATCGCACGTCCATCGGCTTGATCAGCAGCACGTTGTTCTGGCTTGTCGCCGCGCTGTCGGCCCTCACGGTCTGGATGTTGCTGGGCACGTGGCGCCACATGCGCAATCGCGGCCAGATGCAAATGGCGCTGCTCAACGAAACCAACTTTCGTCGCGCCATGGAAAACTCCATGCTCACGGGCATGCGCGCCATGGACAAGGACGGGCGCATCACCTACGTGAACCCTGCGTTTTGCGCCATGACGGGATTCACCGAAGCCGACCTGATCGGCCGCAAACCACCCTTCCCGTACTGGCCGCCGGATCGCATCGAGGAGAACTCGCGCCTGCTGCAGCAGGAACTCCAGGGCCGCAGCCCCGCGGGCGGCATCGAGGTCAAGGTGCGACGCAAGGACGGCGTGCTGTTCGATTCACGCATGTACGTGTCCCCGCTGATCGACCCCAAGGGCCAACAGACCGGGTGGATGACGTCGATGACCAACATCACCGAGGCGAAACGCATCCGCGACCAGCTTTCGGCATCGCACGAACGATTCACCACCGTGCTCGAGGGCCTGGATGCAGCGGTGTCGGTGCTGTCGGTTCAGCAGGGCGAACTGCTGTTCGCAAATCGCTCCTACCGGCTCTGGTTTGGCGCCGACTCGCAGGGTCACGCCCTGCTCGCCGGGGTGGAGCCGGGCCGCTCCTACCTGGCCGAAATGGACGACGCGGTGGAAAGCCTGGGCGGCCTGCCGACCCAGGAAATCACCGAAGCTGGGTCGGATTCGCGCGAAGTGCTGGTCGACCCTTTGCAGAAGTGGTTCGACGTGCGCGCCCGCTACCTGCAATGGACCGACGGGCGCCTGGCCCAGATGTTGATTGCCACCGACATCACGGCGCGTAAGCAGGCCGAAGTTCAGGCCGCTCAGCAGGCCGACAAGGCGCAGATGACAAGCCGCCTGGTGACGATGGGCGAAATGGCCTCCAGCGTTGCGCATGAATTGAACCAACCCCTGACCGCCATCACGAACTACTGCAACGGCATGGTTTCGCGCGTCAAGAGCGGCGGCATCGACAAGGACGACCTGATCGCCGCACTCGAAAAGACCTCACGCCAGGCACAACGCGCCGGCCAGATCATCCACCGCATCCGTGCCTTTGTGAAACGCAGTGAGCCGCAGCGCCAGGCGGCCGATGCGCGCAGCATCATCGACGATGCGGTCGACTTGGCCGGTATCGAATTGCGCCGCCGCAACGTCACGATCCAGACCTACGTGGCGCAGCGCCTGCCGGCGCTGATGGTCGACCCGATCCTGATTGAACAAGTCGTCCTGAACCTGCTGAAGAACGCGGCCGAGGCGATCGACAACGCCCAGCTGCCCCCGGCGCGGCGCAAGATCGAATTGCGCGTGATCCCGCGCCACACGCCCGAGGAGGGCGGCGTGATCGAATTCAGCGTCACCGACATGGGCCCCGGTCTGCGCGATGAAGTGATCGCGCGGCTCTACGAAGCCTTCTTCTCCACCAAGGCGGACGGCCTGGGCATTGGCCTGAGCCTGTGCCGCTCGATCATCGAGTCGCACCACGGCCGGATGCGGGGACAGAACATCTACAATGCCGGCCAGGTTGTTGGTTGTCGTTTTGCCTTCACCTTGCCGGTGGAGTTGC
>JANNKS010000548.1:0-4219 GCA_031396425.1 Rhizobacter sp.
AGTCGCCCTTGTGCCGGCCTGACCCTCCATCAACCTGCGGCACTGCGCCGAACAAGGAGTTTCCATGCCCCGTGTGATCTGGAAAGGCGCCATCACCTTCGGCCTGGTGCATGTGCCCGTGGCCTTGTACCCGGCGTCGCAGGATGTCGGCATCGACTTCGACTGGCTCGACAAGCGGTCCATGGACCCGGTGGGCTACAAGCGGGTGAACAAACGCACCGGCAAGGAAATCCAGGCCGACGACATCGCCAAGGGCATCAAGCAGGAGGACGGCGACTACGTGATCCTGAGCGAAGACCAGATCACGGCGGCGTATCCGAAGTCGACCCAGACCATCGAGATCGAGTCCTTCGTCAAGGCCAGCGAGATTCCATTCACGCTGCTGGAGACCCCTTACTACCTGGAGCCCATCGGCAAGGGCGAGAAGGTTTACGCCCTGCTGCGGGAGTCGATGTCCGAGGCCGGCGTCATCGGCATCGCACGGGTGGTGATGCATACCAAGGAACGCCTGGCAGCGCTGATTCCTTCCGGTGCCGCACTGGTGCTCAACACCATTCGTTGGGCCGGCGAAATCCGGCCCATGGCGGAATTGAAGTTGCCGGCCGAGGGCAAGACCGCAGCCGGCCTGAAGCCGGGTGAACTGAAAATGGCCGCGCAGCTCATCAGCGACATGACGGGCCCGTGGAAATCAGACGACTACTCCGACAAGTTCAGC
Source organism: Rhizobacter sp. (assembly GCA_031396425.1). Classification (GTDB taxonomy): domain Bacteria; phylum Pseudomonadota; class Gammaproteobacteria; order Burkholderiales; family Burkholderiaceae_C; genus JAEMQF01. Next base: position 716 of record JANNKS010000548.1, read on the forward strand.
GATGCCATTCTGGCGCTGGTGAGCAAGAAGGTCGAAGCCGGCGAGACCGCACCCGCGACCTCGCTCGAAGATGCGCCATCGGCAGCGGGGGCGACCAATATCGTCGATCTCACCGAGTTGCTGGCGAAGAGCCTCGCCAAACGCAAGCCTGGCAGCAGCGTCGATCCGGGCACCCGGACCGCTGCCGTCAGCGCGAAGAAGGCGCCAGCCAAGGCCTCCACCCGACGGCGGGCATGAGCCCTGGCGGAGCCGCGCACCGCCATCGGCTCACCCCGCAGGGGTCTGCGCGGGCAATGTGAAGCGAAACGTCGAACCCTTGCCCACCTCGCTTTGCACGGTGACGCTGCCGCCATGGGCTTCGATGAAGGTCTTCACGATGGTCAGGCCCAGGCCGGCACTGGTTTCGTCCTCCGCGCCGGTTTCGCCCTTGTCGAAGACCTTGTCCATCATCTCGGCGGCGATGCCCGCGCCGTTGTCGCTGACCCAGCACTCGACCGCCCCGTCGCCCTCGTTGGCCTGCGCGCCGACGATCACTTCGCCGCCCGGGGTGAACTTGAGCGCATTCCCGATCAGGTTCTGGAACACCCGCCTCAGCAGTCCGGCGTCGGCAAACAGGACCAGGTCGTCCGGCACGCGATTGAGAACCTGCGTGTGCGCCGTGGTAGCCACCGCGTGCATGTCGTCGAGCAGGGCTTCGACCATCGGCCACAGGTCGAACCGGCGCCGTTCGAGCCGGACACCGCTGTCCGTCTGAAGATTCGTGTTTTCTTCGAGCACCTTGCGGACCAGGCCTTCGAGCTGCTCCACGTTGCGACGCAGCGCCTTCAGCATGCGTCGCGCGTCTTCGCCCAAGCCCTGCTGCGGCAGGGTTCTCTCGAGCACCCGCCCCGTCAGCGAGATCGCGAACAGCGGCGTGCGCAGATCGTGCACGACGAAGGCCAGGTACTCTTCGCGGCGTTGCTGCACCTCGAGCGCACGCTGGGTGGCAAACGCCTGCAAGGCCTCGCCGATGGCATGGTCGAAGACGCGATTGACGACATGGAAAGGTCTGCCTTGCAGCTGCACGCGATGCTCGGTGGCCAGGTCATGGATGCAGCCGCGCAGGATGTTGTATTCGGCCACCACCTCCTCGATGTCGAAGGCGTCCTTCAGGCGCTGCAGGCCGTGCGCCGGCGGGCTCGCTTCGGCGAGCGTTTCGGGGATCGTCTGTTCCGGGCTGGTTTCGAGCGCCGTCGCCAATTCGTCCAGCAACCCTGGAATGTGGTCGTTGAGCGTCGGGATATCGAGATGCCGTGCCGAAGGCAGCTCGCGCACCTGCAGGCGCCAGCGGGCGAGGAGTGCGTCGCGATCCTGTCTGACCACTTGGGCCAGTGTCTGCAGGGCGTTCAAGGTCATCGGCTTGTGCCTTCAGTCTGAGTCTGCCGCGACACCCCGATGGCGAGACCACGCTGCCAACGACCACCGCGCCGCGGGCCGTAGTGTGGCAGATGCGGATCGGGGCCGGCCCGGACGGGGGCCGGCGACGGACATCCGGTCGAGATCTTCCCGGGACTGTGCGCTCATGGTGGCTCGGTGGCCACGCTGCGCGAGCATTGCCGCTCGCTCGGCTACGAGGCCTTCGATTGGGGTCAGGGCTTCAACACCGGCCCCCGAGGTGATCTCGACGCCTGGCTGGAGGGCTTGAAGTGCCAGGTGACCGATCTGCTGTCGGCCCACGAACAGCCAGCCACCCTCATCGGCTGGAGCCTGGGCGGCCTTGATGGGCGCGAAGTCGGCAAGTTGATGGCGCCGCGCCTTCGGCAGGTGATCACCATCCGAACGCCCTTCAATGCACAGGCCGACCACACCAACGTGGGCTGGCTTTTTCGCCTGCTCAGTGGCCAGGCGCCAGGGCCCTGCAGGCGCCATCCCATTTCGCTTTGATGCCTTCGGCGTCAGGGGCTCACCGACGGCTTTCGGCGTTGAACAGCGCACTCACGCGCCTGTCGGCTCCAGCGCGTTGCTCACGGTGGCGGTTTCGGACGGGGACACGCGGATCACGCTGATCTGGCCGTCCCCCTCCATGCGCGCGAAATTGACTTCCGCGAGCTTGGTGACGCCGTGTTCGCGCAGCAGCGCCATCAGTTCGGGCGTGGAAATCATCTCGCGCCGCAGGTTGCGACGCACCAATTGGCCATGGCGCACCAGCACCACCGGGGCGGCCTCGAGGAACTGGCGGATCGGCCGAATTCGGTAGCCCGCCCAGTCGATCAGCCAGTTCCAGCCTGCAATGGTGGACACCAGCACCAGACCGTCGGCCAGAGTCTGGTAGCCGCCTGCCATGGCCGGCTGAGAGGCATCCGCGATCAGAACGACCAGCAGGATGTCGGCGATGCCCATTGCGCCTGCGTCGCGCCGCAGCACGAAGCGAAACAACAGGAACAGGAACCAGTAGACCGCAGTGCCGCGCAGCACCAGTTCCAGGGGATCCATCTCGAATGCGAACAGCGACAGCAGTGTGTCCATTGTCAAACCCTGGTGGGTTGCGCGGCGGGCGAGAAGAACGGGAGTGCAGCGCTGCGCTCCAGATGGCGATCGTGCCGGTGGGCCACAGGGGCCGTCTGTGCGAAGGCGCACAGCGATGTTGCCGGGTCTGGAAAGCGGGCGCACTGCGTTCGCAGACGCACAGACGATCGCTGTGAGCGCAGCTAGGGTGCGTCTGCTTGCGCAGCACCGGCGCTGTTTTTTCGTTGAAAGTTCCTGCCATGATTTCCGCTGAAACCCCATCGTCCGACCAGGCCAAAGAGCGCATTCACCTCTGGGATCTGATCAAGGACATTCGATTCGCCATGTTCACTGCCCGCCACGGCAACGGTCATCTTCATTCCCGACCGATGACGACGCAGAATGCAGAGATCGACGAGGACGATAGCCTGTGGTTCTTCATGTCACGCAGCGGCGAATCCGTGGCAGATCTGTTCGTCGACCCGGAGGTGAACGTCGTGTATGCGGATCCAGGCGCAGACCGCTACGTCTCGATCTCGGGCACGGCTGCGCTGGTCGAAGACCACGCCAAGAAGCAGCAGCTCTGGTCCAAGCTCGCCGCGGCCTGGTTTCCAGGCGGGGCAACCGATCCCGATCTTGCGCTGGTGCGGGTCAAGATCACGCACGCCAGTTACTGGGACGTCGAGCAAAGCAAGCTGGTGCAGTTGTTTCTGATGGCGAAAGCCGCCGTGACGGGCAAACCGCCCACCGAGCTGGGAGAGCATGCCAAGATCCGCATGAACTATTGACGCGCTCAGGCTGACGACGCACGTCGTCCGCTGCGCGAGGGCGCAACGAAACTGACTGCGGCTCGGCGCTTTTTTTGTGAGCCTGCTCCCCCGCGTCGACGGCTCAAAGCACCTTTTAGAACAGCGTCGTGGCTTCCAGCCCGCCACGAGCTTTCATCGCACAGCCCGGAATTGCACCGACGCGTTGCCGGTTCAAGCGCTCGTACAAACGTTCGGCGTCGCTCGATGCACT
>JANNKS010000632.1:0-2690 GCA_031396425.1 Rhizobacter sp.
GGTGCAGTCGTATGACCGGCTCGGCCTGACCCTATTGCGCGATGACGCCGGGCGCGTGCTGCGCAAGAACTACCCCGATTCGAGAATCGGCTCTTGAGCAGCGCAACGGCTTCAGTGCAAACGGTCCGCCAGCTGCTTCAACCAGACCATCGCATCGTCTTCCGAAGCCAGACGCGTCATCGGCGGCATTGCAGCGCGTAAACGCGCGCCGTAGTTCATGGCCGCCAGGCGCGGATCGCACACCACCAGCAACCCGCAGTCGGTTTCGCTTCGAATCAGGCGCCCGGCGCCTTGCTTGAGCGAGACGGCTGCCTCGGCGACAAAATAGTCGGCAAACGCATTTCGGCCGGCGGCCTCGAGGCGCTTGATGCGCGCCTCGACGAGCGGATCGTTCGGCGGCGGAAACGGCAACTTGTCGATCAACACGCACAGCAGCGCGTCGCCGGGCACATCGATGCCCTCCCAGAAGCTTTGCGAACCGACCAACACGCTGCGTGGGCGCGCCAGAAAATTCTGCATCAACTGCCGTTTGGGCATCTGACCCTGCACCAGCACCTCGATCGCGTCGCCCTGTCCATTGAACTCCGCCTGCAGCAATTCACCAATCGAGCGCAGCGCCCGCAGGGTGGTGGTCAACACGAAGGTCCGCCCACCCACGGCGCGGGCGCAGCGCGCCGCGAGCTGCGCCACAGCCTGCACGTGTTCGGGAAGATTCGGCTTCGGAAACGCCGCCGGTACATACAGGCGTGCGTTGTGCGGGTAGTCGAACGGGCTGCCGAGCCGCAGTACGCGGGCCGACTCCAGGCCCGCCGGTTCGGTGAACCACGACAGCCGTTCATCGTCGCCCAAAGTGGCCGACGTGAAGATCCAGGCCTTTGAAGATGCCCCCATCTGCTCTCGCAGCGCATCGCGAATGTCCAGCGGCGACTCCACCAACCGCGCCTGATGGGCCGAGATATCGATCCAGCGCACGTTGCCAGTGGCCGCAGGCTCGAGGAAGCGCCCGGCCAGCGATTTCAACTCGCCCGCACGTTCGCCCAGGCGTGCGAAATCCGGGCCGGCTTCTGTGACCTCGAGCGTGGCCGCCCGCGCCGCCTCAGCAGCGACGAGCACCGCGTTCAACGCCGCCAGGAAGTCGTCATGCGCGGCGCGATCGTCCCAGCGCAGCTTGATCGTGCCTCGCACGTCGCGCAGCGCACCTGCGGCCGCCAGCCGCAACTCGCGCGCCGCAATCTCGATCTTGCCCGAAAGCTCCTGCCACGCCTGGAGCCCGCGCGCCTGCTGCAGTCCGGCGGCCAGCAGGTCACGCGAGAAGTCGATCAATGCACCGCTGCCCAACAGCGTGCCGAGAAAGTTGACACCCGCCTCGCCGAGTTGGTGCGCCTCGTCGAAAACCGCCAGCTCGACACTGGGCAACAACTCGGCAACCCCAGTGTCTCGCAGTGTCATGTCGGCGAAGAACAGGTGATGGTTGATGACCACCAGGTCGGCCGCCATCGCTTCGCGCCGCGCCTTCACGACGTGACACTGGCGATAGTCCGGGCATTCACTGCCGAGGCAGTTCTCGCGCGTCGAGGTCACCAGCGGGATCACGCTGCTGCGCTCGTCCAGGCCATCGATCTCGGCCAGATCGCCGGTGCGCGTCTGGTGCGCCCATTGCTCGACCTTCGCCAAGGTCCGCACCGCCCACCGGTCCGGCAATTGCGCGGACTGGCGCGCCTGCCCCAGACGATGCAGGCACAGGTAGCTGCCACGACCTTTGAGAAGCGCGATCGCGACCGGAACGTTGAGGGCAACGCACAGGCGCGGCAGGTCGCGCACGAACAGCTGGTCCTGCAGGCTCTTGGTGGCTGTGCTGATCAGCGCGCGCGCACCGCTGAGCAAGGTGGGCACGAGGTACGCGAACGTCTTTCCAACACCCGTGCCGGCTTCGACAACCAACGCCGCTCGGGTTTCGATGGCGGCGCACACGCCCAGCGCCATGTCGAGCTGGACGGCACGTTCGCGGTGTTGCGGGTCGGCGCGCGCCAACGCGCCGTCGGGCGCGAACGCGGCGCGCACCGCGTTCTCAAGTGCGCTCATCGTTCAGGCGGGCTCAGGCGGGTCAAGGTCGGCCTCGAGCCGATGAATTTGGTCGCGCAGTTTCAGACGCTGCTTCTTGAGCCGGCGCAAACCGAGTTCATCGTCGGGGCGGTCGATCGACATGCGGTCGATCACGTCATCAAGATCAGCATGGGCGATTTTCAGCTCGATCAAATGGCGCGAAACAGAGTGCAGGTTGATGTCCATCGCCACGCGACTTTGTCCCCAGAATTGAAACGAGCACGCAATCGTAAAGGGATTATAGTTTTCGACCATGAGCATTGCGACACAGGGGTATCGGCTATCGGCGGCAACCGGCATACATCGTGGCGATCGCGCCTACCAGCAGGATCAGGTCCAGGTCCTGCAACACCACCGTGTTCCAGGCTGCCTGATGGGCGTACTGGCTGACGGCATGGGCGGCAAGAGCGGCGGGCGCAAGGCCGCCGACCAGGTGATTCTGACCGCCCAGCAGTTGTTCGAACGCTTCGCGCCGAACCGCGAAGACACCGGCGAAGCGCTCAAACAGCTGGTGCTGGAAGCGCACCTGATGATCAAGCTGACCGCGATCACATCTGAGGAAGAGCCGCACAGCACGGTGGCGGCGT
>JANNKS010000637.1:0-5054 GCA_031396425.1 Rhizobacter sp.
CGCCGGTGCCACCCCACCAGAGGTCGGTCTTCGGATTGGCGGCTTCGGCGCGCAATTGCGCCAACGCCTCGCCGGTCGCCTTGCGCACCTGCAGCACCTTGATGCCGGTCTCGGCCTGGAATTCCTTGGCCGCGAGCTCGCACCAGCTCTGGTCGGTGGAGCACAACGCGGTGACCTGCTGGCCCTGGGCGAAGGCCGGCGCGGCTCCCAGGCTCAGCAAAACTGTGAGGCCCAGGCCTCGTGTCGATTTCAGATTCATCGGCCGCTCCCGGCAACTGCGAACAGCCCGCAGGTTAGCAGCGGCAGCGCGCGCCGCTACGCCCGCCGCACCCGCACCGGCAGCGCCGTCATGCCGCGAAACACCAGCGAGTTGATCCAGCCGGGCACGTCGCCGGCGAGTTCGATCCTGGCGAAGTGTTTCAGCAAGGTCGGGATCGCCACCTGGCCTTCGGTGCGCGCCAACGGAAAGCCCAGACAGAGGTGCATGCCGAAGCCGAATGCGAGGTGCGGCACGCCGTCACGGGCGATGTCCAGCCGGTCCGGGTCGGCATAGACGCGCGGGTCGCGATTCGCGGCATTGAGCATGATGAACACGCGTTGACCAGGCAGCAGGGTCTTGCCGTGCAACTGATGTTCCTGCGTGACCAACCGCACCTGCGCGCCTGAGGGGCCGTCATAGCGCAGCAGCTCTTCGACGGCCGCGCTGGCCAGCGTGGGATCGGCGCGCAGGCGCGCCATCTGCTCGGGGAAACGCAGCAACGCAAGCAGGCCGTTGGCAAGGTGATTCGTGGTCGTTTCGTGGCCGGCGAACAGCAGCATGATGCAGGTGCCGATCAGCTCGTCATCGCTGAACGCATCGTCGCCGTCGCGCAGGTGCACGAGTTCGCTCAGCAGGTCGGGTTGCGGTGCACGACGTCGTGCCTCGATCAGGGCACGGAAGAACGCTGCCATCTCGTGCGTGGCGGCTTCGGCGGTGTCGTATTTCTCAGCGGCGACGCGTGACGAGCCGATGAACAGCGCCATGTCGTCCGACAGACGTTTCATCTCCGCCAGGGCTTCACGCGGAACGCCGAGCATCGCCATGATCACCAGACACGGCAACGGGCCGGCGAATTCGGCGATCGCGTCGAACTCGTCGCACGCGCCGATGCGCTGCAGCAGCCACTGCGCGATGCCTTCGACCTGCGGTCGCATCGCCTGCATCGCCTTGGCATGGAACACCTTGCTCGCCAGGCGCCGCAGCCGGGTGGGTTCGGGCGGGTCCTTGAACACCATCCATAGGGACAGGTAGCGAATGATGTCGGCCAGGCGCTGCTGATCAGGCCCGGGCAGCGAGGCGAAGAACGGGCGCAGACGGTCGGACGACAGGCGCTCCTTGTCGAGACAGACCCGCTTGACGTCGTCGTAGCGCGTCAACACCCAGCTCTTCAGGCGCGGGCTCCAGTGGCAGGGGTCATCGTCGCGCAGGCGCGCAAACAGCGGGTAGGGGTCGGCGAGTGTGGCCGGGTCGTCGGGGCGCCAGTCGATCGCGGCAAACGTCAGCGGCATCGCGATGTCTCCAGGGTGAAAGCCGCGCACGGCGCTGCATCGACGGCTGTTCCAACGAACATTGTTCGAGCGTCAGTGGGGTCTGGCTATGCTCGTCTACCCGGGTCGATCGGCGATGATTCGCCACCTGGCCGGGCGACAACCCCCGGTCACGATGCCAGCGCGCGTACGCGCTGAAGGAGTGCCCATGATGTCGTCGTTGATCCGAGTGCTGGCGGCCAGTTTGTGCCTGCTGGGGCCGTTGCCGACCGCGCAAGCCGCCGAGCGGGCCCTGAACAAGGAGGTGGTCGTCAATGCCGGCGTCGACCAACTCTGGGACACCTGGACCAGCCGGGAAGGCATCACCAGCTTCTTCGCGCCCGATGCGCGCATCGAGCCGCGCGTGGGTGGCGCATTCCAGATCCACATGGACCCCGGCGCCGAGCCCGGCATGAAGGGCGCCGACGACATGCGCTACCTGGCGCTGCAGCCCAAGAAGATGATCAGCTTCGACTGGAATGCGCCTCCCCACCTGACCGAGGCACGCCAGCAACGCACCTTCGTGATCGTGCGTTTCGAACCGGTCACCGACAAGACCACCAAGGTGACGCTGCACCACGTCGGCTGGGGCGACGCCGGCGAGTGGGACAAGTCGTTCGCCTATTTCGACCGCGCCTGGGGCTACGTTCTCGCCAGCCGATCTGCTGGCCCGTTTCGACAAGGGCCCGATGGATTGGAAATCCTGGCTCGAGCAGCTCAACAAGGGCCGGGAGGCGGTGAAGACACCTTGATCCAGGCGACGCCGGACCGGGCTGCGTGGCGGCGTCGCGCCAGGCCATGCGGGCCAAAGTGCCGCTGACCCCCGCAACCGAGGCCTTGCGGCCTCAGCACCGATTCAGTGCCGCCGCTGCGGCGCCGGAGTCGACGGACCGCGGCGTTCCAGGTGGCGGAAAGTGATGCGGCCCTTGCTCAGGTCATACGGCGAGAGTTCCAGCGACACGTTGTCGCCTGCCAGGATGCGGATGTGGTGCTTGCGCATCTTGCCCGAGGTGTAGGCGACCAACTGGTGGCCGTTGTCGAGCGTGACACGAAAGCGTGAGTCGGGCAGAACCTCGTTCACGATGCCGCTCATTTCAATCAGTTCTTCTTTGGCCATGGCCTTCGCTCCTGGTGTTGACGGCGACGAGACAGTGCCGCCAGGGCGGTTCGGGCCACGTTGCGAATGTTCCCGCACGCCAGGCATGCGCGGAACGTTTGAGCCCTTCCGGGGCTCGGGCTGACAGCTGTGCACGCTGCCCGAAGGTGAAAAGCCAGGAGAGGGCTTGCACGCCGCTGGATGCGGCCCTGGCGGACGAACGGTAGGGTGCGAAACTGCGCTCGCTGCGGAATTCCGGGGCTAGGACGCCGCCGGCTCATCGCGAGCGCGACCCGGGACTGTACCACTGTTGGGTTCGGTCAGGGTCAGCAGGATGTCGGCGTACCAGGCGCAGTTCAGCCCGAGCGACTCGTCCTGCACCAGGTCGCGGCTGCCGATGTCGATGCGCGCCGAGTGCACACCCAGCAACTTCCAGGGCAGCTTGTTCCCCGCCGCCGACGCCGCCGCATCGCGCATCACCACCGGCGCGCCGCTGGTGCCGCGGTGGGTGCGGGCATCGGTGAGAAAGAAACCCTCGCCCTGGAAGCGCATACCGAACGACGACGCGATCACCGCCTGTCGCACCACCGGCAGGTGGTGCAGCGTGTCGTGAAAGCCGAGCGGAAAGCCGACGATCAACAGCGAACTGCCGACCTCGACTTCTTCAGTCACCCGATGCAGATGGGCCGGCGTGAAAGCGCGAAACACACTGGACGCGGGCAGCGCGGCACGGTCGAGTTCGATCACCGCCACGTCGATTTCGCCCGACGCATCGGTGCCCTGGTGCCAGATGCTGCGCCCGTCGCGGTAAAGCATGATCGAAAACCCGGTCGACTGGGTCATGTTCTTCGCATCGGTGTGGATTTCGATTTCGATGCGCGCCGGGAAGTGCTCGCTCGGCTCGTCGATCACGACATGGCGGCTCGTGACGAGGTAGAGCCGCTCGTCACGCTCGAAGAAGAAGCCGCTTGCGTTGGTGAGCGGCCGGTCGAGGTCAAAGGTGCTGACGCGGGCGGCCGTCAGCAGAAGGGGTTCGATCACGGTGGGGTGCCCTCGCAACATGCATCAAGCCGAAGCCCGCGTCGCCGCAGTCCCGGAGTGTCGACCGGGGCCCGCCGGACCCGAATCAGCCCGCGCCAGCACCACGGCAGGTGCAACACCATAACACCCGGCCGATCGGCGCGCAGGCGCCACAATGCCAGCCACGATGGAAGTGCAATTCACCGGCCAGATCGAACAGCTCAAGCTGGGCGATGGCGCCGTGTTTCACGGCGAGGGCATTCTGGCGATCACCAAGGCCCTGCTGCAGTCGGGCGTGGCCTACATCGGCGGCTACCAGGGCGCACCGGTGTCGCACCTGCTCGACGTGATGGTGCAGGCCAAGCCGTATGTCGATACGCTCGGCGTGCACGTCGAGGCCTGTTCCAACGAAGCATCCGCGGCGGCGATGCTGGGTGCGTCGATCCATTACCCGCTGCGCGGCGCGGTGACATGGAAGTCGATCGTCGGCACGAACGTCGCTGCCGACGCCTTGTCGAACCTGGCCTCGCCCGGAGTGGTGGGCGGCGCGCTGATCGTCGTCGGCGAAGACTATGGCGAAGGGGCAAGCGTGATCCAGGAACGCACCCACGCCTACGCATTGAAGAGCACGCTGGCGCTGTTCGACCCGCGCCCCGAGCTGCAGACCATGGTGCGGCTGGTCGAACATGCGTTTGCGCTGAGCGAGGCGAGCAACATGCCCGCCGTGATGGAACTGCGCATCCGCGCCTGCCACGTGCGTGGCCGTTTCGTCGCGAAAGACAACGTCGCGCCGAAGTTCAGCACGCGTGACCTCATCAGCGAGCCGGCGGCGTTCGACTACATGCGCCTGGCGCATCCGCCGGTGACTTTTCGCCATGAAAAGCTGAAGATCGAACAGCGAATTCCGGCGGCTCAGGCCTACATCGTGGCCCACCGCTTGAATGACAGGTTTGACGGCCCGCGCAGCCAGATTGGCCTGATCGTCCAGGGCGGCATTTACAACGCCCTGATCCGCACGCTGCAGCAACTCGGCCTGGCCGATGTCTTCGGCGCAAGCCAGCTGCCGATCCTGGCGCTCAATGTCACCTACCCATTGGTGCCAAGCGAAGTGAGCGACTTCTGCGCCGGCAAGCGCGCCGTGCTGATGGTCGAGGAAGGCAGCCCGGAGTACATCGAGAAGGACTTGTTGCAAGCGCTGCGCCGGCTCGATGTGCAGACCGCGGTGCATGGCAAGGACCTGCTGCCCGCTGTCGGCGAGTACACGGTCGAGTCCTTGGCGCCGGGTTTGATGGGCTTCGTCGAACGCTATCTGGCCGACGTCGACTTTACCGAGGCTCGCGCCTGGCTGGCAGGCAACGCGCAGCGCCGCGCC
>JANNKS010000639.1:0-8887 GCA_031396425.1 Rhizobacter sp.
CAAGACGACCTACTTCAACCTGATCTCGGGGCAGTTGCCGGCCAGTGAGGGCCAGGTGCTGCTCGGCGGGCGTGACATCACCCGGCTCGCAGCCCCGCTGCGCACGCGCCTGGGCCTGGGGCGGGCGTTCCAGTTGACGCAGTTGTTCCCCAACCTCACGGTGCTGGAGAATGTGCGCCTGGCGGTGCAGGCGCGGGTCGGCGGTGGCCTGAACCTGTGGTCGGTGTGGCTCGACCACCGCAATACGCTGGAACGCGCCCACGCGCTGGTGGAACGTGTTCGCCTGGGCGAGCGCGCCGACGCGCCGGCGAGCAGCCTGCCGCACGGCGACCAGCGCAAGCTCGAGGTGGCGATGTTGATGGCGCTCGAGCCCAAGGTCTACATGTTCGACGAGCCCACCGCCGGCATGAGCGTGGACGACGTGCCCGTCATCCTGGAGCTGATCCACTCATTGAAGCAGCAGCGCGACAAGACGATTCTGCTGGTCGAACACAAGATGGACGTGGTGCGCGAACTCGCCGACCGCATCATCGTGCTGCACAACGGCAGGCTGGTCGCCGACGGCGAACCGAGCCAGGTGATCGCGTCGCCGATCGTGCAGCAGGCCTACCTGGGCACCGTTGCGGTGGAGGAGTCGGCATGACAAGGGCCGCAGCGCCGGGCCGCCCCAAGCTTGGCCCGACCATGGGCCACGAAGTGGCCCCTGCGTGGCCACGGGAGGGTCGATCGCCGTACCCGGCGAGCGGGGTGTCGACATGAACCGGGGCCTGCTCGAGCTGCACGGCGTGCACACCCACATCGGCGCGTATCACATCCTGCACGGGGTCGATTTCGCGGTGCCGGCCGGCCAGGTGACGATGTTGCTCGGCCGCAATGGTGCCGGCAAGACGACGACGCTGCGCACCATCATGGGCCTGTGGCGTGTCTCGCGCGGCAGCGTGTTCTTCGACGACCAGACGCTGAGCAGTGAACAGCGCGCACTCGGCACGCCCGACATTGCGCAGCTGGGCATCGCCTACGTGCCCGAGAACATGGGCATCTTCAGCGACCTCACGGTGCGTGAAAACCTGCTGCTCGCGGCGCGCCAGGCGCGCACGCTGGACCAGGTCGACACGCAACGGCTCGACTGGCTGTTCCGACTGTTCCCGGCATTGAAGAAATTCTGGCTGTTCCCGGCCGGCAAACTCTCGGGCGGGCAAAAGCAGATGCTCGCAATCGCGCGCGCGATGATCGAGCCACGCCGCTTGCTGCTGATCGACGAGCCCAGCAAGGGCCTGGCGCCGGTCATCATCGGCAACCTGATCGAAGCGCTGCGCGAACTCAAGGCGACGCAGACGACGATCCTGCTCGTCGAACAGAATTTCGCGGTGGCGCGTGCGCTCGGCGACTGGGTTGCCGTGATGGACAGCGGCAAGGTGGTGCACCGCGGGCCGATGAAGGAGCTGATGCAGGACGAAGCGCAACAGCACAAGTTGCTCGGCCTGTCACTCGGGGCCGCGGCATGACGGCGCAAGCCACTGTTTTGTCCGATGCGGCTGCCGCAGCGGCGATACCACGTGCGCGGTTCGACCTGCTGCCCATCGGGCTGGTGTTCGTGCTCGGATTGCTGGCATTGCCCTTGATCGGGTCGGCATCGACCTGGGTCACGCTCACCGTTGCCGGCCTCGCGATGGGCATGATCATCTTCATCATCGCTTCCGGCCTGACCCTGGTGTTCGGCCTGATGGACGTGCTGAATTTCGGCCATGGCGTGTTCATCGCACTCGGCGCCTTCGTCGCCACCAGCGTGCTGGGCGGCATGGCCGACTGGACCACCTCGGCAAGCCTGTGGCGCAATTTCGCCGCCGTGCTGCCCGCGATGTTTGTCGCGATGGCGGTTGCCGGCGCGGTGGGCTGGGCGTTCGAACGCGTGCTGGTGCGGCCGGTGTATGGCCAGCACCTGAAGCAGATCCTGATCACGATGGGCGGCATGATCATCGGCGAAGAGCTCATCAAGGTGGTGTGGGGCCCGGCGCAGATTCCGCTGCCGCTGCCGGAAGCGATGCGCGGCTCGTTCGTGCTCGGCGACGCGTCGGTCGAGAAATTCCGCGTCATCGCCACCGCCATCGGCGCGGTGGTGCTGCTGACGATGCTGTTCATTCTCAACCGCACCAAGCTCGGCCTGCTGATTCGAGCGGGCGTGCAGGACCGCGAGATGGTCGAAAGCCTGGGCTACCGCATCCGGCGCCTGTTTGTCGGCGTGTTCGTCGCCGGCTCCGCACTGGCCGGCCTGGGCGGTGCGCTGTGGGGACTGTACCAGCAGCAGGTGGTGCCGCAGATGGGCGCACAGGTGAACGTGCTGATCTTCATCGTCATCATCATCGGCGGCCTGGGCTCGACGCTCGGCTGCTTCGTTGGCGCGCTGCTGATCGGGTTGCTTGCCAATTACACCGGCTTCCTGGTGCCGAAGCTGGCGATGTTCTCGAATATCGCACTGATGGTGCTGATCCTGCTGTGGCGTCCGCAGGGCCTGTACCCGGTGACGAACCGATGAGCGCGCGCCTCGCTGCACCCTCTGGCGCGGGCGGTTCGCGGCCGCTGGCGCCATGCTGAACCGCCTGCTCTCGCACGACCTGCCGCGCAGCCGCTGGCTCGCTGCGCTGCTGCTCGTGGTGGTGCTCGGGCTGGCCGTGACGCCCTTCTTGTTCCCGGGCACCAAGGCGCTGAATGTGGCGGCGAAGATCATCGTCTTCATCGTGCTGGTGGCCAGTTTCGACCTTCTGCTGGGCTACACCGGCATCGTCAGTTTTGCCCACACGATGTTCTTCGGCATCGGCGCGTATGGCATCGCCATTGCCAGCATGCGGCTCGGGCCGACCTGGGGAGCGCTGGCGATCGGGCTGGCTTGTGCGCTGCTGATCTCGCTGCTGCTGTCGCTCGTGATCGGGCTGTTCTCGCTGCGCGTCAAGGCGATCTTCTTCGCGATGATCACGTTGGCGGTGGCGTCGGCGTTCCTCACGCTGGCGTCGCAACTGTCGGACTTCACCGGCGGCGAGGACGGTCTCAACTTCAAACTGCCCGCCGCGTTGCAGCCTGCCACGCTGTACCTGGAGGAGCCGCTGCTGGGCGTCACGGTGGATGGACGCTTTGCCACCTACTACCTGTTGTTCGGCGTCGCGCTGGTGCTCGTGCTGCTGATGCTGCGCATCGTCAACTCGCCGTTCGGCAGGGTGCTGCAGGCGATTCGCGAAAACGACTTCCGCGCCGAGGCGATCGGCTACCGCACCGTGATCTACCGCAGCACCGCCTCGGTGCTGTCGGCGCTGTTCGCCACGCTGGCCGGCGCGCTGCTGGCGCTCTGGCTGCGCTACAACGGGCCGGACACGTCGCTTTCGTTCGAGATCATGCTCGACGTGCTGTTGATCGTCGTGATCGGCGGCATGGGCACGATCTACGGCGCGGTCATCGGCAGCGCGCTGTTCGTGCTCGCACAGAGTTACCTGCAGGAGTTGATGAAGCTCGGCGCCACCGCGGTCGAAGACGTGCCCCTGCTTGCCGCCCTGATCTCGCCCGACCGATGGCTCTTGTGGCTGGGCATTTTGTTCGTGCTGTCGGTCTACCACTTTCCCTCCGGGGTGGTGGGCCGTTTGCGGGCGATGCGCCCGCGCGCCTCGAAGCCCGAGCGATGACCTCGACATCAAACTACCTTCTGTGCGAAGGCCGCGAGATCCACTTCACGGAATGGGGTGCGGTGGGCTCACCGGTGCTGATCGCCTGGCACGGGCTGGCGCGCACCGGGCGCGACATGGACGCGATCGCGGCCCACCTTGCGCCACGCTACCGCGTGATCTGCCCGGACACGCTGGGCCGGGGCTTGAGCCAGTGGAGCCCCGACCCGCAGGCCGAGTATTGCAACGCGTTCTACGTCCGGCTCGCGGTGTCACTCGTGAATCAGCTCGGCCTGGAACAGTTCGACTGGCTGGGCACCTCAATGGGCGGTGCGATCGGAACGCTCGCTGCGGCCGGCCCCTTGCGCACTCGCATGCGCCGGCTCGTGCTGAACGACAACGGGCCGCAGCTCGCGGCAAACGCCATCCAGCGCATCCGCAGCTATGCGGGCAACCCGCCCGCGTTTGCGACGGTAGGCGAACTCGAGGCCTATTTCCGCACTGTCTACAAACCCTATGGCTGGCTGAGCGATGCGCAATGGCGATTGCTCACCGAAACCTCGACGCGCCGTCTGCCTGATGGCCGCGTCACACCGCACTACGACCCGGCGATGGTGATGCAGTTCACCCACCACGAAAACGACTACGCGTTGTGGGACGCCTGGGATACGCTGGAGCTGCCCGTGCTGTGCCTGCGCGGCGAGACCAGCGACCTGCTGTTGCCCGAAGTCGCCGAGCAGATGCGCCGGCGCGGGCCCGGCGCCGTCGTCGTCACCGTGCCGGGTTGCGGCCACGCGCCGGCGTTGAACACGCCGGAACATTTCGCGATCGTCGAGCGTTTTCTCGCCGTCTGCTGAGTGGCACAGGCCCTGGCAGCCCTTCGCACGTCAGGGGCGTGGTCCGTAAAGCGGCAACGGCGCGCCAACTTCATAGGCACCGATCGTCGGTCTGGCGTTTGAGTCGTTGACGTTTGGAATGGGCTGCGCTGCACCGGCAAGCGCTGAGCCGGCCTTCGGGCGGAGGTCGGCAGCCGTCAGTTTTGCGGCAGCATTGCTGGGTATCGCTACGGCTGCTGCGAACACGTCCAGGCCGACTTCGATGGCGTTCTTTTCGGTCGTGCGGCTGCGCAGTTCGGCGAGGCTGGCGAAGGTCGATCCGCCGAGATTGCCGGCGAACGCTCCGGTCGCGGAACCCAGCGCGTCATAGTCCAGGCTCGCGCCGGAGGCCATCAGGTCGAAAAACGAAAAGACGCGTCCGCTGCCGTTGCTGAAGCCGTTGTAGGTGGCGCCGGGTCCACCGATCAGCAGGTTGTTGCGCGAGAAGGTGCGCGCCACCGGCACGCCCGCGTAGACGCCCAATGCGTCGCCGTTCTTCACGACCGTGTTGTGCAGCAGCACGTCGCCGATACTGCCGCGGTACAGCTTGAAGGCCACGTGCGCAACGTTGTAGGCCACGTTGCGGATGAAGTAGGTCGGCCCGCCAAGCCCGGGCTGCGAGGACAGGGCGATAAAGCTGTTTGTCATGCGATTGCGCATGATGCGGCAGTTGTGCCGGCAGAAATCAGCCTCGATCGCATCGTCGGCCGATTCGCTGATGTCGTTGTTCACGATGTCGATGCTGAACTGGTCCACCCCCTCGCTGCCTTCGAGCAGCGAAATGCCGTCGCGGAATCCGCTCACCCGGTTGTTCGTGATGACGTGCCCTGGGCCTGTGACGGCGATGCCTTCGCCGAGGTTGTTCCCGTTCACGCCGAACGCGCCTTCGCCCCAAACCGTGAGACCCACCAAGGTGTTGTCGGCGATGTAGGCATTCTCCGCGCGCAGATAAGTGACGATGCCATCACCCGCCAATGCGCTCGTTGCGTTGACTCGGCACCGCGTGATAACCACGTTATTGGAGCCATTGAAACGGATGCGGCCATTGATCGTCAAACCGGTGATGTGAATGTGGCTGCGCAGGAACAGCCCGACCTCGCCGTTGATGACGGCGCCCGCACTCGATCGGACCACGATGGGCCGATCTGCGGTGCCGCTGACCGACCAGATTGGCCATGCATAGGTTCCCGATGCCAGTTCGAGAATGTCACCCGGCTGGGCCGCGGCCGCGACGCTGGCGAAATTCGCCGGCGTCACTGCCTTGACGGGCGCACCGGCCATCGGCGCCGGAACGGCGCGAGTCCTGGCGGTTGCCACCCTCGTCGCAGAACCGCCATCGGGGTCGGTCAACTGCAGTTCGATCTCGTAGCTCGTCGCCGGTTGAAGGTCGAACACGCTTCCCGAATGGCGATTTGTCCAGCTGAATCCTTCATTGCTGCCTGCCGGTGTGCGGCGCAATGGCATGGCATCGTTCCAGGTGGATGTGCCTGCCGCGCGGTAACGCATGGACACCACTCCGTTGCGATTGTTGTCGCCGCTGATGGCCCATTCGACGCTCAGGTTGCTGAGTGTGGGGTAGGGCAGCGTGACGACTCCGGCGACGGTGGCGTCGCCTGGGGCCGATGATGGCGCCGGGGATGGTGGAGCGGGGGCAGGAGCAGGTGCTGGTGCTGGTGCTGGTGCTGGTGCTGGTGACGGTGCTGGTGCTGGTGCCGGTGCTGGTGCTGGTGCCGGTGCCGGTGCCGGTGCCGGTGAAACGGGTGGCGCAGGTGGAGCAGGTGTCGGGCCGGCCGCGACCCCAGCGGTCTCCGTCGTTCCACCGCACGCGGTCATGGTCACCGCGAGCAGGAATCCCGACCAGTGCGGCCAGCGTGCGGGTGAATTTCGTTTGGAGTGATCTGTCATGTCTCTGGGCTTCAATCAAAGCGCGGAGTGTTCGTCCCTGCGGGTCGCCTTGCCGTAATCAATGGAAACCAGTGGTATGGGGAACTCGGGCGGCCACTCAGGGGCTGTTTCCTCTCCGAAGCCTGAAGAACCTTTGGCCGCGGGCGCCTGCGAGAGGCGGACTCACCGCGCTTGCGCGCGGTCTCTAGAATGCTCCGCTCGCTTCAACCAAGGGCCTCCTCTTGACCACCGGTGTCATCCGCATCCGCGGCGCGCGTCAGCACAATCTGAAGAACCTCGACCTCGACATCCGCACCGGGGAGATGACGGTCGTGACGGGCCCGAGTGGCTCGGGCAAGTCGAGCCTGGTGTTCGACACCCTGTACGCCGAGGGGCAGCGTCGCTACGTCGAGACCTTCAGCGCCTATGCGCGCCAGTTCCTCGACCGCATGGATCGCCCCGCGGTCGACCGGGTCGACGGCGTGCCGCCGGCGATCGCGATCGACCAGACGAACCCGGTGCGAAGTTCGCGCAGCACGGTGGGCACGATGACCGAGCTGAACGACCACCTGAAGCTGCTGTTCGCGCGCGCCGCCGACTTGTTCGACCGCCAGACCGCGCAGCGCGTGCGGCACGACTCGCCCGAGACGATCTACGCCGAGCTGATGGCGCGCAGCGCCGCGGCCGACCTGCGCCTGGTACTCACCTTTCCGGTCGAACTGCCCGCCAACACCAGCGCCGAAGAGGTGCAGCAGTGGCTCGCGGCGAGCGGCTTCACGCGCGTGCAGGCGCAGCGCGAAGTGGCTTCGCCAACCGGGCCGCGCAAGGTGCTCGACGTGGTGGCCGATCGGTTCCGCATTCAGGGCACCGAAAAGGTCCGTGCCGTCGAGGCGATCGAAAACTCACTGAAGCGCGGCGGCGGGCGAGTCAATGTCTACGTGGTGGCGGAGCCTGGCACTGCCGCTTCGGAATCAGCGGCGCGTGATGCCACAGGGGATCCAGACGCTGGTTCAGCAGCTGCTTACGCGGGCGGTGCCACGGTCGATCCCGGTGTGCGTCGGGATGACGTGTGGCGCTTCTCGACCGGGCTGCATTGCCCCGACAGCGACCTTCGTTACGCCGACCCGCAGCCGGGCCTGTTCAGCTTCAATTCGGCCTACGGTGCCTGCGAGACCTGCCGCGGTTTCGGCCGTGTGATCGGGGTCGACTACGGCCTGGTGATTCCGGACCAGCGCAAGACGCTGCGCTCCGGCGCGATCAAGCCGCTGCAGACGCCGGCGTGGAAGGAGTGCCAGGACGACCTCATCAAGTACGGCGGCGAGGCCGGCATTCCGCGCGACACCGCGTGGGCAATGCTGACCCAGGCGCAGCGCGACTGGGTCATCAACGGCACGCCGCAATGGGCCGGCAAGTGGAACAAGCAGTGGTACGGCATCAAGCGCTTCTTCGAGTACCTCGAGAGCAAGGCCTACAAGATGCACATCCGGGTGCTGCTGTCGAAATACCGCAGCTACACGCCCTGCCATGTGTGCGCCGGTGCGCGCTTGAAGACCGACGCGTTGTTGTGGCGCCTGGGCAGCGCCGCCGATGCCGACGCGGTGATGCCCGCCGCGCAGCGCTTCCTGCCGCAGGGGGTGGCGTGGACGCGCGCCCAGCTCGAAGCCCTGCCCGGGCTGACGCTGCACGACCTGATGCTGATGCCGATAACCCGCATCCGGCGCTTCTTCGCCAGCCTGTCGTTGCCCAGCACGATGCTCGACGACGCGCTCAAGCTTCTGCTCGACGAGGTGCGCACGCGCCTGAAGTACCTGTGCGACGTCGGTCTGGGCTACCTGACGCTGGACCGCCAGAGCCGCACCCTGAGCGGCGGCGAGGTGCAGCGCATCAACCTCACCACCGCGCTCGGCACGTCGCTCGTCAACACCATGTTCGTGCTCGACGAGCCGAGCATCGGGCTGCACCCGCGCGACATGAACCGCATCGTCGAAGCCATGCTGCGCCTGCGCGACGCCGGCAACACGCTGGTGGTGGTGGAACACGACCCGGCCGTGATGCTCGCCGCCGACCGGCTCATCGACATGGGCCCGGGCCCGGGCGAGCGCGGCGGCCGGATCGTGTTCGACGGCACGCCGGCCGACATCCGCCACGCCGACACGCTGACCGGCGCCTACCTGGGAGGGCGCAAGACTGTGTCGATGGGAATCAAGCGCCTGGTCGGGCCGGCCAGCGCCAAGCTCATCGTGCAAGGCGTGCGCGAGCACAACCTGAAGGGCATTGACGTCGAATTCCCGCTCCAGCACCTGGTGTGCGTGACGGGCGTGTCGGGCTCGGGCAAGTCCACGCTGGTCCAGGACGTCCTGCACCCCGCGCTCCTGAAGCACCTCGGGCGCCCGACGGAAACCCCCGGCGCCTTCAAGGGCCTCGCCGGCCTGGAGCACGTGAACGACGTGGTGTTCGTGGACCAGTCGCCCATCGGGCGCA
>JANNKS010000663.1:0-3865 GCA_031396425.1 Rhizobacter sp.
AGAAGAGGCCATCTTCATCCTGCGCGAAACGGTGTCCGCGTTCGAGCGACCGGCGCTGTTATTTTCGGGCGGCAAAGACTCCTGCGTCGTGCTTCGCCTGGCCGAGAAGGCATTCAAGAGCAAGGCCGAGGCGGCGGGTGAGTACAGGGGCCGGCTGCCGTTTCCGCTGCTGCACGTGGACACGGGCCACAATTTTCCGGAGGTGATCGCGTTCCGCGATCAGCGTGTGGCCGACATGGGCGAGCGGCTGGTGGTCGGCCACATCGAAGACTCGATTCGGCGTGGCACGGTCCGGCTCGGCCATGCCCTGGAGTCACGCAACGGTCACCAGACGGTCGCCTTGCTCGAGGCGATCGAAGAGCACCGCTTCGACGTGCTGATGGGGGGTGCGCGACGCGACGAAGAAAAGGCACGTGCCAAGGAGCGCATCTTTTCTCACCGCGACAGCTTTGGCCAGTGGCAACCCAAGGAGCAACGGCCCGAACTGTGGACCCTGTTCAACACCCGCATCAAGCCCGGCGAGCACATGCGCGCGTTCCCGATCAGCAATTGGACCGAGCTCGACGTGTGGCTTTACATCGCGCGCGAGCAGATCGCGCTGCCCAGCCTGTACTACGCTCATCCGCGCCAGGTGATGCGCCGCAAGGGCCTGCTGGTGCCGCTCACCGAAGTCACCCCGGCCCGAGGGGATGAAACCGTCGAGACGGTTGAAGTGCGCTTTCGCACCGTGGGTGACATGACTTGCACCTGCCCGGTTGAAAGCCCGGCTCTGAATGCGGCTGAGGTGGTTGCGGAAACGCTCCAGGTCACCGTCAGCGAACGCGGCGCCACCCGGATGGATGACCGCACGTCCGATTCGTCGATGGAGCGGCGCAAGAAAGAAGGCTACTTCTGATGACCCGATTGAAGACCCGATTGAATGCAACCTCAGCGGCCGCCGCCGGCGTGCCGGACCACCGGGCGCTGCGCTTCCTGACCGCGGGTTCGGTGGACGACGGCAAGAGCACCTTGATCGGTCGGCTGCTGTACGACAGCCGCGCCATCCTTTCCGATCAGATCGATACGCTCGAAAAACGCGCTGCCGACTCGGCAACCATGGAAGGCGGGCCGGGCTTCGACCTGTCTTTGTTGACCGACGGGTTGGAGGCCGAACGCGAACAGGGCATCACGATCGACGTGGCGTTTCGCTATTTCGCGACCCCAAAACGCAA
This sequence comes from Rhizobacter sp., assembly GCA_031396425.1. Classification (GTDB taxonomy): domain Bacteria; phylum Pseudomonadota; class Gammaproteobacteria; order Burkholderiales; family Burkholderiaceae_C; genus JAEMQF01. The sequence continues at coordinate 1,212 of JANNKS010000663.1, forward strand.
GTTCATCATCGCCGACGCGCCTGGTCACGAGCAGTACACGCGCAACATGGTGACCGCCGCTGCGGGCAGCGACGCCGCCGTGGTGCTGGTGGACATCACCAAACTCGACACCCGCAGCCGCCCGGTGAAACTGCTGGCGCAAACCCGACGCCATGCCCTGTTGGCCGCCTTGCTCAGGGTGCCGAGCATCGTCTTCGCGGTGAACAAGCTCGACGCGGTTGCCGACCCGCAGCGCGCTTATGGCGCGGTGCAAGAGGCACTGTTGGCCTTTGCTGCCGAGGCAGCCATCGACGTGGCCGGTGTGGTGCCGGTCTCTGCGCTGCGCGGCGACAACGTCACCACACCGCTGAAGGTCAGCTGGTACAGCGGACCGTCGCTGTTGCAGCTGCTCGAAAGCCTGCCCGCAGCCCAGGAACGCCGCACCGGCCATCTGCTGCTGCCGGTTCAGTATGTGGCTCGCGACGGTGAGGGCACCGGCAACCAGCCGCGCACGCTGTGGGGCCGCATCGCGCATGGCAGCGTTCGGGCTGGCGACGCCGTCGCGCTGCTGCCCAGTGGTCAGCGTGCCACCGTGGCCGAAGTTCGCCTGGCCGGCGAGGTGGTCGACGAAGTGATGGCCGGGCAGTCGGCGGGTGTCGTGCTGGACCGCCAGCTCGACGTGTCGCGCGGCGACTGGATCGCCACGCCCGACACGGTGCGCGAGGTTAACCGCTTTTCCGCGACACTGGCCTGGCTGGATACCGAGCCTGCGGTGGTGGGCCGCAAATACTGGGTGCGTCACGGCAACCGCTGGACCCACGCACGCATCATCGAAATCGAAAGTGTGCTGGACATCCACACGCTGGCGGCAACCGACGCGCACCGGCTCGCCGTCAATGACATCGGCACGGTGGTGATGGAAACGCAGCAGGCGTTGCCGGTCGAAGCCTATGAGACGAACCGGGTGGGGGGCGCGCTGATCGTTGTCGACCCGGCGAGTCACCGCACCAGCGGCGCCTTGCTCGTCAAAGCACTCCACTGAGCGATGGGCCAGGTTTTCTTCATCGGTGCCGGGCCGGGCGCGGCCGACCTGATCACGCTGCGCGGCGCACGCAAGCTGGCGCTGGCACAGGTGGTGTTGTTCGATTCGCTGGTTGACCCGGCCCTGCGCGACTGGGCTCCGCACGCGCGTTGGATCAACGTGGGCAAGCGCGGCTTCGCCCAGAGTACCGGGCAGGCGACGATCAATGCGTTGCTCGTCAAACACGCCGGCGAATGCGAGGTGGTGGTGCGGCTCAAGGGAGGCGACCCGAGCGTGTTCGGACGCCTGGAAGAAGAACTCGAAGTGCTCGCCGCGGCGGGCATCGCCTGCGAAGTGGTGCCGGGGGTCACGGCTGCGATCGCCGCAGCGGCTGCAACCCAGCGGCCTTTGACGCGTCGCGGGCGCGGTCGCAGCGTCAGCCTGAGCACGGCCATGACGAACGAGTTCCGCCTGCTCGGCGGGCACCATGCCGACACCGAAGTGTTCTACATGGCCGGCAAACAGCTTGCGGCGCTGGCCAGGCGCCTGGTGGTTCAAGGTTGGCCGGCGGCAACACCGACCAGCGTTGTCTCGCGAGCCGGTTGGGCCGATCAGCTGCACACCGAGCACCGGCTCGATGCGCTGGGGCACGCCGCGCTGCTGCACAGTGGCCGCCCGACCGTCGTGATCGTTGGCGCCGGGGCTATGCCGGTGGCAGACGCGCAAGCCCGGCCCGGCGCGTTGGCCGCCCACAACCATCCGATCCGAGTGGCGGCCTCGAAGCCCTAGAATTGGTGCTGGTCCTCGCGTGGGGCCTCGCCCAGTGCACCGATGGCATGTCGACAGCGGCCAGGTGGTGGCCCCTCAAACTACTCATTTGCTCTATGACCCACGTCGTTCTCGAATCGTGCATTCGCTGCAAATACACCGACTGTGTTGACGTGTGTCCTGTCGACTGCTTTCGCGAAGGGCCGAACTTCCTCACCATCGACCCTGACGAATGCATCGACTGCGCGGTGTGCATACCGGAGTGCCCGGTGAATGCGATCGTCCCGGAAGAAGATGTACCGGGCGACCAGCAGCACATGATCAAGCTGAACGTCGAACTGGCGAAAAAATGGCCGAGCATCACGAAGCGCAAGACGCCGTTGCCCGACGCCGATGACTGGAAAGACCGCACCGGCAAGCTGGGCGAACTGATCAAGTGAGGCCAGGGCGCGCAGCATGGAAGCGAAGGTGAACGAAGAGGTGGCGCGCACCGCAGGCGCGCATGACGGGCCGATCGAAACCGATGCAGTCATCGTCGGCGCCGGGCCGGTCGGTCTGTTCCAGGTCTTCGAACTGGGTTTGCTCGAAATCAAGGCCCACATCATCGATTCGCTCTCCTATCCCGGCGGCCAGTGCATCGAGCTGTATCCCGACAAGCCGATCTACGACATTCCCGCCGTGCCGGTGTGCACGGGCAAGGAACTGACCGACAACCTGATCAGGCAGATCGAACCCTTCGGCGCCACCTTTCACCTGGGCCAGGAGGTGAGCGTGGTCGAAAAACAGACCGACGGCCGCTTCCATGTGGAAACGTCCAAGGGCACGCGTTTCCTGACGAAGACTATTTTTGTTGCGGGTGGCGTGGGCTCGTTCCAGCCGCGCCTGC
>JANNKS010000678.1:0-4320 GCA_031396425.1 Rhizobacter sp.
GCTTCGTGCTCGTCGAAGGCGGCACCCACTACAACACGAACGGCCTGGGCCAGCAGCGTTACCGCGAGGCCCTGCGCGAACTCTTCGGCCTGGCCATCTGAAACCGCGCCTCCAACCGCAGACCCGCAAACATGGCCACACTGAAGCTCAAACCACGCCCCCCCGCGAAGACCACCCGGGGCGCGCCCGAGCGCACGCGCCCACCGCTGCGTGGCCGCAGCGGCATGGCACCGCCCCGGCCGATTCGGACCCAGGCGCAGGTGCCGCCGGTGCGCGAGCCTGGGTCTGCGGCCGAATCGCAGCCTGCGGCCCGGCCCGCGCCGGGTGTACCCGTCACGCGAAGGTCCGATGCGCGCCGATCCGACCCGCGCCGGCCCGACACCAGAACACCGCGCCGGCCTGAAGACGAGCCCCGGCGCCGTCCCGATGCCCCTGCGCCGCGCCGGGCGGAAACGTCGCCCATGCGCCGACCTGACGCTCAAGCGCAACGCCGCGCGGGCCCGCCGCCCGCGCGTCGGGCGCCCAATGAATCCGCTCGCCCACCCAAGACCCAAAGCCAGCGCCCACCGCGCGCCGCAGCGCCGACGCAGCGCGGCCTGGGCACAACCAGCGCTCCGGGGCCGCGCCCCAGCGGTGCGCCTGCGCGCCGCGCCGCGCCGGCCGCGAGTTTCGATGCGGCGCGAGACGACGAAACCGCGCCGACACCGCATGCCCCCGGCTCGATGCGCCTGTCCAAACGCATGGGTGAACTCGGCCTGGCCTCGCGCCGCGAAGCCGACGACTGGATCGCGAACGGCTGGGTTCGCGTCGACGGTCGCCTGGCCAACCAACTCGGCGTGCGGGTGCTGCCGGGCCAGCGCATCGAGGTCGACGCGCGTGCGACCGGGGCGCAGGCGCGCCAGGTGACGGTGCTGCTGAACAAACCGATCGGCTACGTGAGTGGCCAGGCCGAAGACGGCTACGAGCCTGCCTACGTGCTCGTCACGCCGGAAAACAAGTGGCGCGACGACCCTTCCAAACTGCGCTTTGCGCGCGAGCACCTGCGCCACCTGGTGCCCGCCGGGCGGCTGGACATCGACTCGGTCGGCCTGCTTGTGCTCACGCAGGACGGGCGCGTCGCAAAGCAGCTGATCGGCGAAGGCAGCCAGATCGAGAAAGAGTACATCGTTCGCGTGCGCGCGGCCGAGGCCAGCCCGCTGTCGGCGGCGGGTCTGGCGCTGCTCAACCATGGCCTGTCGCTGGACGGCGAGGCGCTGCGCCCGGCCCGCGTCGAGTGGGTCAATGAAGACCAGTTGCGCTTCGTGCTGCAGCAGGGCAAGAAGCGCCAGATTCGGCGCATGTGTGAAGCGGTGGGCCTGGAGGTGTTGGGCCTGAAGCGGGTGCGCATCGGCCAGGTCATGCTCGGCGACCTGCCCCCCGGGCAGTGGCGCTACCTGGGCAGCGACGAATCGTTCGCGTGATCGCGGCCCCGTGGTGCGTTCCAGCGCGGCCCGCCTGAAACCATGATGCAACGCAGCGCCCCATCGGGGAGCATGTCGAGCACATTGGTGGTGGCCACGCTGGTGCTGCTGCTGAGCATCCAGCCGATCACGACCGACCTCTACCTGCCGGCCCTGCCCAGCCTGCCGCGGGCGCTGAATTCGACGGTGAATGCGGCGCAGCTGACGCTCTCCGCACTGATCATCAGTTTCGGCGTCGCGCAACTCGTGTGGGGGCCGCTGGCCGACCGCTTCGGGCGCCGCCCGGTGTTGTTGGCCGGGCTGGCGCTGTACACCGTGGCGAGCGTGCTGGCGGCGCTCGCGCCGACCATCGAACTGCTGATCACCTGGCGTGCCTGCCAGGGCGCGGCGATGGCGGCAGCCGTGACCTGCGGCCGATCGATCATCCGCGACCTTTACGCACCGCAGCAGGGCGCACGCGTGATGGCCCAGGCACTGGGCGGCCTGGGCGTGATCGCGTTCGCCAGCCCCTTGCTGGGAGGCGCCATCGTGCATTGGCTCGACTGGCACGCTGCGCTGCTGGTGCCGGCGCTGTTCGGCGCTGCCACGCTGGTCTTCATCGTGTTGCGTTTCGTCGAGACCGTGCCGCAACCCAACCCGAACGCGACCCGATTCGCGCCGCTGCTGCGCAACTGGTCGCTGATCCTCGGCCACGCCACGTTTCGCGCGTTCGCCCTGCTGCTCTCGATGGCGTATGCGGGCCTGTTCATCCTGCTGGCCGCGTCGTCATTCGTGTTCATCGAGGTGCTGGGTCTGTCGCGCATGGCTTGCGGGGCCATCCTCGCGTCGAATTCGCTGTTCTACGTGGTGGGAACTTTCCTGTGCCGCCATCTGCTCGTGCGCCGCGGCTTGCGCCACACGGTCGCGGTGGGCGGTGTGCTCAGCCTCACCGGTGGCCTGCTGTGCGCAGGGTTGTCGCTCGTCGGTGCGCACGAAGCGAGTGTGTACAGCATCATCGTGCCAGGCTGGATCTACATGCTCGGCCACGGCATTCACCAGCCGTGCGGGCAGGCCGGCGCCGTCGGCCCGTTCCCTGACAAGGCCGGCACCGCGGCTTCGCTCTCGGGCTTTCTGATGATGGCGGTGGCCTTCGCGGTCGGCCTGATGCTCGGCCGCGGCCTGAACGGCACTGTGTATCCGCTCACCCTGGGCCTGGGCCTGTTCGGCTGCGGCGTGGCCGCCGTGGCCTGGACCCTGGTGCAGCGCCACGGCGAACCCGTGCCCCTTCCGGTGGCGCAGCCGGTCTAGGTCAGCGGCCCAGGCGCATGCTGCCCGACGTCATCTGCCTGGCCGGCCCGACCGCCTCGGGCAAAACCGCAATCGCGATGATGCTCGTCGAGGCCTTGAGACGCGAACGTCGGTTCGAAATCATCAGCGTGGATTCAGCGCTGGTCTACCGGGGCATGGACGTCGGCACGGCCAAGCCGGATGCTGCGCAGCGTGCAGCCGTCGTGCACCACCTGATCGACATCATCGAGCCGAGCGAGTCGTACTCCGCGGCGCGCTTCGTTGCCGACACCCAGGCCCTGATCGCCCAGATCAACGCGCGCGGCGCGTGCGCTTTGCTGGTCGGCGGCACGATGTTGTATTTCAAGGCGCTGTTCGATGGCCTCGACGTCCTGCCCGGGGCCGACCCCGCGTTGCGTAGCGCGATCGATGCGCGGGCCGCCGAACTCGGCTGGCCCGCGCTGCATGCCGAACTGGCGCGCGTCGACCCGGTGACCGCGGCGCGCCTGGCGCCGGGCGATGCACAGCGCATTCAGCGTGCGCTCGAGGTGCACCGCCTCGCCGGCGCGCCGCTGTCGGCGCTGCACGGCAGCCGCTCATCGGCCCCGTTCAAGCCGTTGCTGATTGCGCTCGAACCGAAGCGCCGCGCCTGGCTGCACGAGCGCATCGCGACGCGACTTGACGATATGGAGCGGCAGGGCCTGGTCGATGAGGTGCGTGCGCTGCGCGCGCGCACAGACCTGCACGCCAACCTGCCGGCGATGCGCTGCGTCGGCTACCGCCAGGTATGGCAGGCGCTCGATCGCGGCGAACTCACCGCATCGGGTGCTCGGAGTCCGGCAACGACGTGGCGCGACGCCGCACTCGCTGCGACGCGGCAGTTGGCGAAACGCCAGCTCACCTGGTTGCGCAGCATGCCGCAGCGCCGCAGCGTGGCCTGCGACGACCCGGAGCCTGCCGCGCAAGTCCTGCACATCGTTCGATCGGCCGGAGCGTGATGTGAGCGCTGCCATGCCCGCCAGACAACCGCTGCTGCAACTGCGCGCGATCGCCAAACGTTTCGGCGCGGTGACGATCTTCGAGGGCGTCGACCTCGAGGTGCAGGCCGGGGAATTCGTCGCCATCGTCGGCGAATCGGGTGTGGGCAAGTCGACCCTGCTCAACTGCATCGCCGGCCTGGACACCTTGGACCAGGGCACCGTGCACATCGACGGCGTCGAAATGAGCGCACTGAGCGAGACCGCGCAGGCGCTCGCGCGGCGCCGCCTGCTCGGCTTCGTGTTCCAGGCTTTCCATGTGTTGCCACACCTCAGCGTGGCCAGGAATGTCGCGCTGCCGCTGCTGCTGCTCGGGCGCGACGAGCCACAGCGCGTCGAGGCGGTGCTGGCTTCGGTGGGCCTGCAAGGCATGGGCGAACGTTTGCCGCAAACCCTGTCGGGTGGCCAGCTGCAGCGTGTCGCGATCGCGCGCGCGGTGGTGCATTCACCCCGCTTGATACTGGCGGACGAGCCGACCGGCAACCTCGACCCCGACACCGCATTGCGCGTGCTCGACACCTTTGGCGAACACGTGCGCCGGGGCGGCGCGGCGTGCG
>JANNKS010000727.1:0-14430 GCA_031396425.1 Rhizobacter sp.
AGATGTGCAACGTCAACTCTCGCCGGCAGTGCCTTGCGGGTTCTCGCCATCGTCCGCCCCCATCGAAGTCTCGACGGAAACGGATTATCTGCGAAGTTTATCTATCTGAACAGTATTGATCCTAGGCATTCGTTGGTCGCACAACGAGTCACGGCCATGGCAGAGCCATGCGTGACACGACAGTCAGAGACTTCATCGCTCTAAGGAGAAGTTGAATCCGTCTCCCGACGACGTGCAACAGCCGCTTGTGGCGGCGTGAGGCACGCAACTCTGTTACGGTCCCCGAAGTGACTTCGAGACTTCCGTCACGGTATCCGCCTACTACGCGGATGGTTCTCCACAGGCATTTCAGCCTGCGATCGAGGCCAAAGCTCCGATCTACTCTAGGGCTGCATAACCCCGCAGCTAGGGAGAGCGACACGGACGTGTCGCACGGTAAAGCGCGATTATAGGCGGGGGGTCATGTGCTGCAGGCTGTTCGTTCGGGCCGCGTCGAAGCTCGCCAGCCAATCCTCCACCGCGCTGGCGGTGCCTTGCGGATTTTCGAGTGGAAACAGGTGGCTGCCGGGCAGCATCGTCAGGCGGCCATGCGTGAGCCGCCTGGTTTCGCGCAAGCCCACCAGGCGCAATTCCTCCGAGTCGAGGCCACCGACAAAGGCCACCGGGCAGCGCAACGGGTGGGTGCGCAGCACGCGCAGGAAGTGGTGCGGCAGCGTGTTGTAGATGGCGGTTTCGATGTCACGCGCAAAACTCAGATGCCTGGCCGCGCCAACGCCTTCCAGGCCGCAGGCCAGGTAGTCGTCCAGCACGCCGGGTGCCCAGCGCGCGAACGCGGGTTTGGAGGCGAAGTGTTGCCGTGCCGCTGCGAGGCTCGGCCACTGCTGACGACGCCGCTTCGACACCCGTCCTGGCGAGAAGCGCTCCCCGACGCCGAACGCCTTGCCCACCTGCACGGCGCGTGCCATCCATTGCGGCAGCAGCGGTGAATCGAGCAGCACCACGCCCAGCGCCAGGTCGGGCCGACGCGCCGCCGCCAACAGAGTGAGGTAGCCTCCCAGCGAGTGACCGACGAAGTACGCGGGCGCCACCGATTCGGCGTCGACAAACTGGATCAGCTGGTCGCGCAGATGCGGCCAGTTGCTCGTCACGGGAAAGCGCTCGTCGTGGCCGAATTTGGGCAGCGCCACGACGTGATAGCCCGCTTGGCGCCAGCATTCGAACAGCGCGCGGTAGGTGCCGGCCGGGAAGCCGTTCGCGTGCGAGAACACGATCGTGCGCGCGCTCTTGGAAGAGGGCTCCCGGCCCCCGACGGCGACCATCGCCCGCGCCCCTAGACGATCTTTTCGCCGGGGTGGGTGATCTTGCGCATCGGCTCATAGCGGGGAGACACCACGCACAGGGGATGCGCACTCGCGCTTCGGTCCCAGTGCGGGTCGTCGATCGATTCGAACACCTGGCGCAGTTTCTGGCCCCAGCTGGTGCGGATCATGTGGAAGTAGGGGTTGTGTTCGTCGATGCAGACGATTCGCTGGGTCTGCAGCGTATCGCGTTCGTAGACCAGCAGATCGAGCGGCAGGCCCACCGACAGGTTCGATTTCAGCGTCGAGTCCATCGACACGAGCGCGCATTTGGCAGCTTCGTCGAGCGGCGTGGCCGGGCTGATCATGCGGTCGAGCACCGGCTTGCCGTATTTCGATTCACCGATCTGGAAGTAGCACGTCTCGCGCGTCGCTTCGATGAAGTTGCCCGCCGAATAGACCAGGAACAGGCGCATCGCCTCGCCGCGGATCTGCCCGCCGAAGATCATCGATGCATTGAAGTCGACGCCCGACTGTTTGAGCGACGGGCCGTCCTGGTCATACACCCTGCGCACCGCGCTGCCCAGCACACGCACCGCGTCGAACATGCTGGTGGCATTCCAGATCGTGATCGGCACGCCGTGGCCGTCATCGAGCTTTTCCACTTGCAGCACTTCGCGCACCGATTGCGATATCGACAGGTTGCCCGCCGACAGCATCACCATGAAACGGTCGCCCGTCTTCTCGTAGACGATCATCTTGCGAAAGGTGCCGATCTGGTCGAGCCCGGCGTTGGTGCGCGAGTCGGAGAGGAACACCAGGCCGGCGTCGAGCTTGATGCCGATGCAGTACGTCATGTGGACTTTCGTTTCAGTTCCTTGAGCCGGTAGAGCGCCTCCAGCGCTTCCCGGGGCGCAAGCATATCGGGGTTGAGCGCGTCAACGGCCTGTTCCAGCGCGCTGGGCGCGGCTTCGATCACGGCGGGTGCTGCGGCAAACAGGTCGATCTGCGCCTGGCCCTTCACGCGCTGGTTCTCGAGTGATTCGCGCGTGGCGCGCGCCTGGCGCACCAGCGTGGCCGGCATGCCGGCCAGCCGTGCCACCTGCACGCCGTAGCTGCGGCTCGCCGGGCCGGCCTGAATGTCGTGCAGGAACACGATGGTCTCGCCGCTCTCCACCGCCGCCACATGCACGTTCTGGGCGCGTTCATGCCTGACCGGGAATTCGGTGAGTTCGAAGTAGTGCGTCGCGAACAAGGTGAACGATCGATTGCGCTCGTGCAGGTGGCTCGCGATCGCGCCGGCCAGCGCCAGGCCGTCGAAGGTCGAGGTGCCGCGGCCGATCTCGTCCATCAGCACCAGCGAATGTTCGCTCGCGTGGTGCAGGATCGCTGCCGCTTCCGTCATCTCCAGCATGAAGGTCGACTGGGCGTTGGCCAGGTCGTCGGCGGCGCCGATGCGGGTGTGGATGGCGTCGATCGGCCCGAGCCGGCAATCGCTGGCCGGCACGAAGGAGCCCATCGCCGCGAGCAGCACGATCAGCGCCACCTGGCGCATGTAGGTGCTTTTCCCGCCCATGTTCGGCCCGGTGATCACCTGCATCTTGTGGCGCGCGTCGAGCCGGCAATCGTTCGCCATGAAGTTGCCGGCACCGGTTTCCAGCAAGCGCGCCTGCACGACGGGATGGCGCCCGCCGACGATGTGAATGCACGGTTCGCGCACGAACTGCGGGCGGCACCAGTCCAGACTGGTGGCGCGTTCGGCCAGGCAGGCGAGCGCATCGACCTGGGCCAGCGCCCGGGCCAGCGCGGCGAGCGGTTCGAGGTGCGCCTGCAGCGCGTCTAGCAAAGCCTCGAAGAGCATCTTCTCGCGTGCCAGCGCCCGCTCCTGCGCCGACAAGGCCTTGTCTTCGAAGGCCTTCAGTTCCGGCGTGATGAAGCGCTCGGCATTCTTCAGGGTCTGGCGGCGCTGGTAGTCGAGCGGCACCTTGGCGGCCTGGCCCTGCGTCACTTCGATGTAGAAACCATGCACCTTGTTGTACTGCACGCGCAGGTTTGCGATGCCGGTGCGGGCGCGTTCACGCGCTTCGAGTTCGAGCAGGAAGGCGTCGCAGTTCTTCGCAATCGCGCGCAGTTCATCGAGTTCGGCGTCGTGGCCGGTGGCGATGACACCGCCGTCGCGCAGCAGCACGGCGGGCTCTGCAGCGATCGTGCTTGCCAGCAGCGTCGTGATCTCTGGCGGTGGATGCATCGCCTGCACGACCATGTCCAGCAGCAGCGCGCCGTCGCGCGGGACCCGAGCACACAGATCGGGCAGGCCCAACAAGGTGGCACGCAGGCCGGTGAGTTCGCGCGGGCGCACCTGGCGCAGCGCGATGCGCGAGGTGATGCGCTCGACGTCGCTCACCCCGCGCAAGGCGTCGCGCAGCGGCTCGAGCCCGGCGCCGATCAACGCGGCGAGCGCGTCGTGGCGCTGTTGCGCGACCGCGCGTTCGCGCAGCGGCCGCAGCAACCATTGACGCAGCGTGCGGCTGCCCATGCCGGTGCGGCAGGTGTCGAGCAGCGACAGCAGCGTCGGCGCGGGTTCGCCGCGCAGCGTCTGGGTGAGTTCCAGGTTGCGTTGCGTGGTCGGCGGCAGGTCGAGCAGTTCGCTGGCGAGCTGCACGTCGAGGCTTCGCACATGCGCGAGTGCGCGGCCCTGGGTGCGCTCGGCGTACGCGAGCAACGCGGCGGCGGCGGCCGCCTGCGCGGCTGACAGGGTCTCGGCATTGAAGCCGGCCAGGCTGGCGACCTGCAGCTGTTCGCACAACTTTCGCTTGCCGAGCGCGGCGTCGAATTGCCAAGGCGGCTGCGCCGTGATCGCGGCGCGTGAGCCTCGCAGTGCTGCCGGAAGCTGGTCACGCTCGACCAGCACTTCAGCCGGCGCAAGCCGCCCCAGCCAGGCACCGAGTTCGGCGTCGCTGCACTCCGTCAGACCCAGCTCGCCTCGCGTCAGCGCCAGCCACGCCAGGCCCCAACGCCCGCCCTGGCGGCACAGCGCGAGGAGCACTGAATCGCTCTTCTCGGCGAGCAGTTCGCTGTCGGTCACGGTGCCCGGCGTGACGACGCGCACCACCTTGCGTTCGACCGGGCCCTTCGCGGTGGCCACATCGCCGACCTGTTCGCACAGCGCCACCGCTTCGCCGAGCTTGATGAGTTTGGCGAGGTAGCTCTCGACCGAATGCACCGGCACGCCGGCCATCACCACGGGCTCGCCGGCGCTGTTGCCGCGCGAGGTGAGTGTGATGTCGAGCAGCCGGTTCGCCTTTCGCGCGTCGTCGAAGAACAGCTCGTAGAAGTCGCCCATGCGGTAGAACACCAGCGTGTCCGGGTGCTCGGCCTTGATGCGCAGGTACTGCTGCATCATGGGCGTGTGCGTGGCCAAGCTGGCTGCGGGCGGGGAGGGCGGCGAAAGCGCTGCGGTCATCGGTGCGGGAAAGTTGCTGCGAGCCGGCATTGTGAAGCCCATGCTTCGTAAAGCCGCCCGAGGGCGGCCACCGAAGATTTGACCAATCGATGCGAACATGGCTTGGGCAGCGATCCCCGGGGCAGCGCTCGGCACAACTTGCGGGTTGCAGGACCGGCCCGCTGGTCGGGCAGGCCGTCTGATTGAGGCCGGTTCGATTTCGGCTGCCGTGCCGCCCGCTGTGTTGAATTCCACCGCGCCCGCAGGCCTGGCGGTGCTACCTGATGCGCAGATGCGGCTAGACTGCGTTGCATGCGCCGCTGGTTTGCTGTGTTCCTGCTCATTCTGCTGCCGCTCCAGTTCAGCTGGGCGGCCGTGGCGTCGTATTGCGGGCACGAGAACGAAGCGCAAGCCCGGCATTTCGGGCATCACGAACACCAGCACCAGCATCAAGAAGACGCCGACGTCGATTCCGGTACGGGCACCATCAGCGATGGGCCCGCCGGCAGTTCACCCGGCAGCTTCGATTTCGACTGTGGCCACTGCCACGGCAGTTGTGCGGGCCTGCTGCAGGCGCACAAGACATTGCCTTCCTTGGTGAAATCATCGCGACCGGGCGCGCCGGTCGAGGGTTTCGCGCGCACGCTGGCGCCGACACCGCCCGAACGCCCTCAGTGGGCGAGCCTTGCCTGATCGGCGAGACGGGCCACCTCTTGTACTGAAGCCCATTCGCGTCTGAGCGCGCGCCGCTACCGGCTGCACGCCTGGCGCGAGGCGACCCGCCGGGGTCGCCCCTTGCCGATCTCCCGTGGGTTGTTTTCAACACTGGAGCATGGGATGCACCGAAGAGAAGCCAACGTGCACGTCAAGGGCTGGCGATCCCTGCGCGCCCGCCTGACCGCTGGACCCGCCACCACCTTGCTCGTGCTGGCCGCAGGCGTGCATGCACAGGCGCCACCCATTGCCGAAGTTCGAACCCTCAGCCAGGCCTTCGACGCGGCGTGGGCGCGCCAGCCCGAGGCCGCAGCCCTGGGAGCGCGTCGAGAAGTGGCACGCGCTCAACAGCAGTCAGCCGCAGCATGGACGCCCGAGCCGGCAGCGATCGAACTGTCAACCAAGACCGACGGCCTGAACCGCAACCTTCGCGCAATCGAATATGAAGTCGGCATCGCCATACCGCTGTGGCTGCCTGGCGAACGCGCTCGCACCCTGGCGCTGGCGCAGGCCGATGGTCGCGCTGTCGAGAGCCGGATCGCGTCTGCCCAGCTGCGTGTGGCCGCCACGGTCCGCGAGGCCTGGTGGAATGCGCAGCGCACCCATGCCGAAGCTGACGCGGCCCAGGGTCAGCTCGACAACGCCCGGCGCATCGCTGCCGATGTGGCCAGGCGTGTGATGGCCGGCGACCTCGCCCGGGCCGATCAGCATCAGGCCGACGGTGCCGTGGCTGCGGCCGACGCCGCTGTTGCGCAAGCGGATGCTGCGAGGATCGTTGCGCGGCAACACCTTCGCACGCTCACGGCCTCATCCGGCCTGGAACTGCAGGCCGCGCACGCCGACATCAGCGCCGAACCTGATCCTGGTCCGGCCGTTGCAGACAGTGATATGCACGGTGAGCTGCTCGCGATGACGGACCGCGCGTCGATCGCCGAAGGCTCGGCCGCATTGGCGGTGACGCAATCGCGCGCGAATCCCGAGCTGACGATCGCAACCACCCGCGACCGGGGCGCCGCCGCAGAAGCCTGGCAGCAGACATTCAGGGTGGGCGTGCGCATTCCTTTCGGTGCCGGACCTCGCCACGATGCACGCATGGCCGCCGCGCGGGCAGACGCGATCGAGCTTCATGCGCAGCTGAACCTGGAGCGCGCGCGGCTGGCCGGCGAACGCGACTCGGCCCGGGCTCGCACCGTCGCGGCCCGGGAGCAACTCGCCGCGTCCGACCGCCGAGCGCAGCTCGCGCGAGAGTCACGCGGCTTCTTCGACAAGTCCTTTCGTCTCGGCGAAACCGATCTGCCGACGCGGCTGCGCATCGAAGCCGAGGCTGCCGAAGCCGAACGCCAGGCCGTACGCGCCCGCATCGAACTTGCGGCGGCGATCTCGACGTGGCGGCAAGCGCTTGGCCTGCTTCCTCAGTGACCCCCGTTGGGCACCTACCGACAAATTTCATCACCGGACACCTCTCCTGGACATCCTCCCATGAAGCTCCTTCAACCCCTCGTCGTGCTCAGTCTTGCCACCATCCTCTGGGGCCCCGGCCTTGTATGGGCTGCGGGCGACGGTCACGGCCACGACCATGGCGACTCGGCGCCTACCGCCGCCGGGCCCGCCCTGCCGCGATTCGCAGCCGTGTCCGAACTGTTCGAACTTGTGGGCGTGCTCAACGGCAAGCAAATCACGCTGTACCTCGACCGCGTGGCAGACAACAGCCCGGTGACCGAAGCGAAGATCGAGCTCGAGATCGCCGGCAAGAAGTTCCTGGCCCAAGTGCGTCAAGGGCTGCACGGCGCCGACGAGTTCGAGGTGGTCCTTCCCGAAGCGCCCAAACCCGGCGTCCTGCCGATCACGGCGATGGTCAATGCCGGCCCCGACGCCGACTTGCTGGCTGGGGAATTCGACATCCGCGAAACGGCCCATTCCCACTCCGACGAGGCGGCGCAAGGGCGATCGTGGAAGAGGGTCGCCGGCTGGGCGGCGGGTGGCATCGGGGTGTTGGCGGCCCTGGTCGTCGCCGGTCGCCGCCTCCTGTGGCCACGCCGGGTTCGCGTCGGGGGTGCAGCATGAGGCGCGTGCCGAGTGTTCCTGCCGCACTCGCGATCCTCGGGGTCATGCTGGCGGCCGTGGCCACGCTGCCAATGGCGCACGCCGGCGAAGGCCATGACCATGGCGACGGCCCGGTGGCGCCCGGCGCCAACGGCCCCCAGCGCCTGCCCGACGGCAGCGTGTTCCTGCCCAAGCCTGCGCAGCGCCAGCTCAGCGTGCGCACGATGCCGACCGCAGAGGCGGAACTGTCGCGCGCGGTCGAGCTGAGCGGCAAAGTGCTGATGGACCCGAATGCGGGCGGCAAGGTGCAGCCGCTGAATGCCGGACGCATCGAGCCCGGCCCGCGCGGTCTGCCCAGCCCGGGCCAGGCAGTACGCAAGGGCGAGGTGCTGGCCTATGTGGTGCCGTCAAGTGCGCCGATCGAGCGCTCCAACCAGGCGGCACAACTGGCCGAACTGCGCGCGGCCAAGGCACTGACCGACAAGCGCGTGACACGGCTGCAGGAGTTGTCGGACACGGTGCCGCGCAAGGACATCGACGCTGCGCAGAGTGAGTCCGCCAGTCTGGCTGAGCGCATTGCGGCAGTGGGCAGTGGCATGAACACTCGCGAGGGGCTGGTCGCCCCGGTGTCAGGCGTCATCGCCTCGGCTCACGCGGTGTCAGGCCAGGTGGTGGACGCCCGCGAACTGGTCTTCGAGGTCATCGACCCGAGCCGACTTCGCATCGAGGCCCTGGCTTTCGATCCGGCGCTGGCAGCCAACGTGGGAAGTGCCACGCTGGCCATCGGCGACCAGCGGGTGCCGTTGGTCTTTGTCGGTGCGGCGCGAAGCCTGCGCGAGCAGGCCTTGCCGCTGACTTTTCGCGCACAGGGCGCCGCGTTGAACAGCCTGGCCGTGGGCCAACCCGTGCGCGTGTTCGTGCAGACCAAGGACAAGGTCAAGGGCATCGCGGTGCCGGTGGCGTCGCTGATGAAGAACCCGTCGAACCAGACCGTCGTGTGGGTCAAGACCGCCCCCGAACGTTTCGAGCCTCGAACCGTCACGACTCAATCACTCGATGGCGTCCGGGTCTCGGTGACTGCCGGCCTGAAGGCGGGCGACCGGGTCGTCACGCAAGGCGCCACGTTGATCAACCAGGTGCGCTGAGATGTTCAGGTGGCTGCTCGACAACAGCCTGGCGAACCGGCTGCTGGTGATCATCGTCAGCGTGGTCCTGATGGCCTATGGCGCCTTCACGCTGTCGCACACGCCTGTGGACGTGTTCCCCGACCTGAACAAGCCCACCGTGACCATCATGAGCGAGGCCGGCGGCATGGCCGCCGAGGAGGTGGAACAGCTCATCACCTTTCCGCTCGAGACGACCATGTACGGTTTGCCCGGCGTGGAGTCGGTGCGATCGACCGCGTCGGCCGGTCTGTCCTTTCTCTACGTGACCTTCGACTGGAGCACCGACATCTTCCGCGCCCGGCAATTGGTGTCGGAGCGGCTTTCCGCGATGGAAGAAGGCATTGCGGCGGGCGTGGTGCCGCGCATGGGCCCGATCAGCTCGATCATGGGCGAGATCATGCAGATCGCCATTCCCGTCGATCCGCAGAAGATCTCGGCCATGGCCGTGCGCGAGTACGCCGACTGGGTGTTGCGACCTCGGTTGCTGTCGGTGCCCGGCGTTGCACAGGTCATCCCGATCGGCGGCGAGGTGCGCCAGTTCCAGGTTCAACCGGACACAACGCGCATGGCCGAGCTCGGCATCACGCACGAGCAGCTTGAAAGTGCGCTCAAGGGTTACTCGTCCAACACCTCGGGCGGCTTCCTGGAGCTGAATGGGCGCGAGGTCCTGATCCGCAACCTCGGGCGAACGTCGCGGCTCGATGACCTGAAGAACCTGGCGCTGACCGCCAGGAACGGCCAACCGATCCTGATGCGGCAGATCGCCGAAGTGACTTTTGCCGCAGCGCTCAAGCGCGGCGACGCGGGTTTCGAGGGCAAGCCGGCGGTGATTCTTGGCATTCAGAAACAGCCGACCGCGGACACGATTCGCCTGACCAAGGCGATCGAGGAAGCGCTGGTCGGTCTGAAGGCGTCGCTGCCAGCGGGCATGGCGGCGCCCCAGGTCACCTTCCGGCAGGCCAGCTTCATCGAGGGCTCGATCACGACGCTGCAAGGCAAACTGATCGGCGCGTCGGTCTTCGTCGCGGTGATCCTGTTCTTCTTCCTCGGCACGCTGCGCCCGACCCTCATCGCGTTGACCGCGATTCCCGTCTCGATCTTTGTCACCGCGCTGGTCTTCAAGTACTTCGGCCTGTCGATCAACACGATGACGCTGGGCGGCCTGGCCATCGCCATAGGCGGCCTGGTCGACGACGCGGTGGTCGGTGTCGAGAACGTGCTGCGGCGACTGAAGCAGGACCGCGCCAAGCACCCGGAGCACCGCATGCACCCGATCGAAGTGGTGGCCCGCGCAACGATGGAAGTGCGCTCCGCGATCCTCTACGCGACCGTGATCATCGTGCTGGTCTTCATTCCGCTGTTCGCGCTGCCGGGGCTCGAAGGCAGGCTGTTCGTGCCCTTGGGCATCGCCTTCATCGTCTCGACGCTGGCCTCGCTGATCGTTTCGGTCACCGTGACGCCTGTCTTGAGCTTCTACCTGCTGCCGCGCATGACCAACGTCGATCATGGCGACACCAGGGTGCTGGCCTGGTTGAAGTCGCACTACCGCGGCGGCCTGCAGCGTGTGCTGGCGCGACCGAAGGCAGCTCTTGCGGTGGCGGGCGTGGCGGTCGTCGTGGCAGCCGCGGCGGTCCCGTTCTTCCCGACGACGTTCCTGCCTCCGTTCAACGAAGGCACGCTGCTGATCGGCCTGCGCCTGAACCCGGGCGTGACGCTGAGCGAGACCTCGGCGCTGGCCCGCCAGGCCGAAGTGCTGATCAGGCAAGTGCCCGAGGTGACGCACGTCGGCCGGCGCAGCGGCCGGGCCGAGTTGGACGAACACGCGGAAGGCGTGCATGTCAGCGAACTGGATGTCGGCCTCAAACCCAGCGCCGAGCTGACCCGGACCATGGATCAGATCAAGGCCGACATCCGCGCGCAACTGGTCAATCTGCCCGCCGCGCTGGAGATCGGCCAGCCCATCTCGCACCGCATCGACCACATGCTCTCGGGTGTGCGCTCGCAGATCGCGATCAAGATCTTCGGCGAGGACCTGGATGCGCTGCGCGGCCAAGCCGACGCATTGCGTGCAAGGCTCGCGGCGATTCCCGGCATCGCCGACCTGGCGGTCGAGAAGCAGGTGTTGGCGCCGCAGATCAAGGTGCGCGTGGACTACGCCGCCGCGGCGTTGTACGGTGTTGCGGCGCCGCAGGTGCTGAACACGCTGCAAAGCCTGGTCGAGGGCGAGAAGATCACCCAGATTGTCGAAGGCGGCCGGCGCTTCGCCCTCGTCGTGCGGGTGCCCGAATCGGCGCGCTCGGTCGAGGGCCTCGGGCAGATCCTGATCGAGACACCGAATGGCCGCATTCCGCTGTCGAAGATCGCCTCCATCGAAGACAGCGACGGGCCCAACCAGATCAGCCGCGACGACGGCAAGCGGCGCATCGTGCTGTCTGCCAATGCGTCGGGGCGCGCGTTGTCGGAGATCGTCGCCGACATCCGCAAGGTGGTGGCCGAAACCAGGCTGCCGGAAGGCTACTTCATCACCCTGGGCGGCCAGTTCCAGGCGCAGGAAGAAGCGTCACGTCTGGTTGGCCTGCTGTCGATGGTGTCCGTGTCGCTGATGTTCGTGGTGCTGTACAGCCGCTACAAGTCGGCCGCACTGTCGGTGTTGATCATGGTGAACATTCCATTGGCGCTGGTCGGTGCGGTGCTCGGTCTGTGGTGGTCGGGTCAGCCGCTAAGCGTGGCGGCACTTGTGGGCTTCATCACGCTGGCCGGCATCTCGGTGCGCAACGGCATCCTGAAGGTCAGCCACTACGTCAACCTGATGCGTTTCGAGGGCGAAAGCTTCAATCAGTCGATGATCCTGCGCGGCTCGCTGGAACGGTTGAGCCCGGTGCTGATGACCGCACTGGTGACGGCGTTCGCGCTGGCGCCGCTGTTGTTCGAAGCCGAGCAGCCCGGCACCGAGGTGCTGCATCCGGTGGCCGTGGTGATCTTCTCCGGCCTGATCAGCTCGACCCTGCTCGACACCTTCCTCACGCCCGCGATGTTCTGGCTGTTCGGCCGCAAGCCGGCCGAAGCGCTGATGAGCGACAAGGACGCCGAGGCGTTGTGAACCCATCCCCGTCAACCTCGTCCAACCCCTGAAAGGCCCCTCATGATGAAGCAAACCCTCCTCGTGTCCATCGCCCTGGCGCTCACCAGCCCGGCATACGCCGCCGGCGACCATCACCACCGTGGCGACGACCACAAGCCGCTGCACGGTGGTGTGGTCGCGACCTCCAAGGTCATGGATTACGAACTGGTCGTCAAGCCGGCCGCGATCCAGCTCTACCTGCGCGACCACGGCAAGCCCGCCGATGCGTCCAAAGCCAGTGCAAAGCTGACCCTGCTCAGCGGCGCCGACAAGCAGGAGGTCGAGCTCAAGCCTGTGGGCGACAAGCTGGAAGCCACCGGTGCGTTCAAGGTCGGGCCAGGCACCAAGGCGGTTGCCGTGGTCACGATCGGCGGCAAGCCGGTGGGCACAGCGCGCTTCGCGTTCAAGTGACGGCGGCCGACCTCGAACTCGGCGCTGCCTGACCCGCGGGCGTCAGTCGTCGTTGACGCGGGTGACGTCGGCCTTGCGAATGCGCGTGGCGACGCGCCGGGCGGGTACGGACACGGGTGTCTCGGCCAATGCATCGCCGGCCGCGTTCTCTACGGTCCCCAGGCTCGCCGCCAGAGCACTTTCCGGCGTCGGCGCCGACATTCCTGCGGCCTGCGGCACCAGCGGCATTTCCGGCTCCTTGCCGACGCGCGAAAAGGGCGTCAGCATCTGCACCAGCTGGCCGTAGATCTTCGGGTTCCCGGCAATCACTTCGCGCTGGTGCAGGAACTCGCTGTCGCCGGTGAAATTGCCCACCAGCCCGCCGGCTTCGGTGACCATCAAGGCGCCGGCGGCCATGTCCCAGGGGCTCAGGCCGGGTTCGAAGAAGCCGTCGTAGTGGCCCGCCGCGACGTGGCACAGGTCGAGCGCCGCCGAGCCCGGCCGGCGCACCCCGGCGCAGGCGAGCATCACGAGCTCGAGCATTTCCATGTAGCGCTTGAAGTGGTCGCCGCGGCGGAACGGGAAACCGGTGCCGATCAGCGCGTCGTTCATGCGGTTGCGTTTCGAGACGCGCAAACGCCGGTCGTTCAGGAACGCGCCGCGCCCCTTCGAGGCATAGAACAGGTCGTTTCGCGCCGGGTCGTACACCACGCCCTGCTGCAACTGGCCACGGTACGACAGCGCGATCGACACCGAATACATCGGCAGGCCGTGGATGAAGTTGGTGGTGCCGTCGAGCGGGTCGATGATCCACAGGTATTCGCTGTCTTTCGCGCCATGCGCGCGACCCGACTCTTCAGCCAGGATCGCGTGGCCGGGGTAAGCGGTGAGAAGTGTCTCGATGATGGCCGCCTCTGCGGCATGGTCGACCTCGGTGACGAAGTCGTTCGGCGCCTTGGTGTTCACCTTGATCAGGTCCAGCTCCATGGAGGCTCGGCTGATGATCACGCCGGCGCTGCGGGCCGCCTTGATCGCGATGTTGAGCATGGGGTGGAGGGCTTGCGACATGGACGGTCCTGCCTGATCAATGGGGACGCAGAGGGGTAGCGGCGCGACGGGGAAAAAGAACATCGCAGCGCGATGGGGTTGACCAGCGCGGTGCGGATAATGGGCATTTTACGCGGCGCGTCGCTGCGGCCGGTGCCGCGCCGGGCGCGCCGCAGCCCGCCGGCCATGCTGAACCACAACCACACCCGCTTCATCCTGGTGGGCACCAGCCACGCCGGCAACGTCGGCGCCGCCGCGCGGGCGATGAAGGTGATGGGCTTTTCCGACCTGGTGCTGGTGGCGCCGCGATACGCGAACGTACAGCGCAAGGCGGAGGCGATCGCCCTGGCCAGCGGCGCCAACGACGTGCTCGAGAACGCCCGCGTCGTGGCCGACCTCACCGAAGCGCTGGCCGGTGTGACCTATGCCTGTGCCACCGCGATGACGCCGCGCGATTTCGGCCCACCGACGTTTCAGCCCCGGCTGCTGTTTCACACGCTGAAGGACACCGCGCACCGCGTCGCGTTCGTGTTCGGCTCGGAACGTTTCGGCCTGAGCAATGACGACGTGTACCGCTGCCACGCCTGCCTGAGCATTCCGGCCGGTGCCGGCTATGGCTCACTCAACCTCGCGCAGGCGGTGCAATTGCTCGCCTACGACTGGCGCCAGGCTCTGGGAGGCTTCGAGCTTCAGGAACGCACGGCGCCGACCCGCCGGGCCGACGGCGTGGCAGTGCAGGGCCTGCTCGAACATTGGCAACGCATGCTGACGTCGATTGGTTTTCTCGACGCGGCAGCGCCCAAGAAACTCATGCCGCGCCTGCACCGCCTAGTGAACCGGGCCGAGTTGACCGAGGAAGAGGTGCACATCCTGCGTGGCATCGCCAAGGCGGTTGAAACGGTCCAACGCACTGCCGCGCCCGGGGAATCGGCAATCCGTTCGCTCGGCTCACCTGAAATCGGCGTGCCGGCGATGGGCCGGGAATGAGCCCAGCCGCGAAGGTGCCCCGTCCGATGCAAGGGCCTTGGGGCACGGCTAAACTGGGGGTCGCAGGGGTGTCACGCGCATGTGATGCCTCTCGCTCGCGAAAGCTGACAATGTTTGAGCGCCTCCGAGAAGACATCGCCTGCATCCTGGAACGTGACCCCGCGGCACGTTCGACATGGGAGGTGCTCACCTGTTACCCCGGCCTGCATGCGCTGGTGCTGC
>JANNKS010000737.1:0-4597 GCA_031396425.1 Rhizobacter sp.
CTGCGGGCCACCCAGCAGTTCGGGGATCACGAATTCACCGACGCAGGGAATGAACACGAGCATCGAGCCGGCGATGATGCCGGCCTTGGACAGCGGCACCGTGATCTTCCAGAACGCCACCCATGGCGTGGCACCGAGGTCGGAGGCAGCTTCGAGCAGGCGAAGGTCCATCTTCGCCAGGTTGCCGTACAGCGGCAGGATCATGAAGGGCAGGTAGGTGTAGGTCATGCCCAGCACCAGCGAGAAGGGCGAATTCATGTACTTGCCCAAAGCGGGAATCAGGTCGGCTGCGAGCAACAGGTGGTCGATGCGAAGCGCGCTCAGCACTTCGGCCACCCAGCCATGTTCGGTGAGCAGGCCCTTCCAGGCGTATACGCGCAGCAGGAACGAAGTCCAGAACGGCAGCATCACGAGCATCAGCAAGGCGGGCTGAATGGTCGCCTTGGCGCGCGCCATGAAATAGGCGAATGGGTATCCGATCGCCAGGCACAGTGCGGTGGTGACGGCGGCGTACTTGATGCTCGAGATGTAGGTCTTGAAGTACAGGTCGTCCTGCGTCAGGAACACGTAGTTGGCGAACTTGACCGTGAGCTGCAGCAGCCCGTCCTTGACCGTGAGCACGTCCTTGAAACTCACGCCTTCCGATTCCGACACCGAGATCTTCAGGACGATCAGAAACGGGAGCAGAAAGAACGCGAGCAGCCACACGTAGGGCAAGCCGATCACGGCTGTGCGGCCGCGGCCCAGCCAGTTGGCGATGCTGCGCAGCGCGTTCATGTCACCTTCACTGAGTCAACACCACTTGGGACTGGCGTGACCAATGAGCCCACGCTTCGTCGCCCCAGGTGAGCTCGTCGTCCCGGTGGCGCTGGGTGTTGTTCTGACTGACCTTGAGCAGCCGGCCGCCGTCGAGCTCGAGGTGGTAGACCGTGAAGCTGCCGAAGTAGGAAAGATTCTTGATGCGGCCACGCGCCCGGTTGTAGTCACCGCCGGTCGTCTCGAGCGCTGGGGCCTGGCGCGACAGGTGAATCTTTTCCGGCCGCACTGCCACCGACACCGCCATGCCGGTGGTACCGGTGATGCCGTGGCCGACGTAATGACGAATGCCGTTGCAGTCGATAACGCAGTGGTCGGGCTGGTCTTCGGTCAGCGTGCCGTCCATCAGATTCACATTGCCGATGAAGTCGGCGACGAAGCGGGTTGCCGGCGTTTCGTAGATGTCACCCGGCGGCCCAACCTGCAGCACCTTGCCTTCGCTCATGATCGCGATGCGCGAGGCCATCGTCATCGCTTCTTCCTGGTCGTGAGTGACCATCACGCAGGTGACGCCCACCTCTTCGATGATGTTGACGAGTTCGATCTGGGTTTCTTCGCGCAGCTTCTTGTCCAATGCCCCCAGCGGCTCATCGAGCAGAAGCAACTGCGGCCGCTTGGCCAGGCTGCGCGCCAGCGCGACGCGCTGCTGCTGCCCACCCGACAATTGGTGTGGCTTTCGCTGAGCGAACTTGCCCAGCTGCACCAGCCTGAGCATGGCTTCCACGCGTTCCGTCATCTTGTCTTTGGCCATGCCCTCGCGGCGCAGCCCGAACGCGATGTTTTCCCACACCGTCAGGTGCGGGAACAGCGCGTAGCTCTGAAACATCATGTTGATCGGGCAGTCGTAGGGCGGCATGTGGGCCAGGTCCTGGCCGTTGAGCAGAATCCGCCCCGAGGTCGGTGTCTCGAATCCTGCCAGCATGCGCAGCAAGGTGGTCTTTCCGCAACCCGACGACCCGAGCAACGCGAAGATTTCGCCCTTGCCGATGTCCAGACTGACGTGATTGACTGCGACGGCGCCGCCGCCGAAGTCCTTGACCACGTCCTGGATCTGCAGGAACGCCGGTGCGGCGGGCGCGTTCACCTCAAAGCCCGGTCTTGAAGCCGGTGTACAGGCGCGTCATGGTCCGACGGATGTCGTTCGACAACGCGTCGGGCGCCTGCATCTTCTTCATGTCGGCGTCGCTGGGAAACACCGACGGGTTGCTTGCGACTTCGGGCTTGATGAACTTCTTCGATTCCCTGTTCGGATTGGCGTAGAAGACCTTGTTCGTGATGCTGGCGTGCACGTCCGGGCGAAGGATGTAGTCGATGAACTTGTGAGCATTGCCCGGGTGCGGAGCATCGACCGGCACGACCATCACGTCGAAGAACAGCACGCCGCCGGTGCGCGGGATCAGCGCTTCGATCTTCTGGCCGGTCTTGCCCTCGATGGCACGCTGCCTGGCGATGTTGATGTCACCCGACCAACCGAGCGTCAGGCAGATCGAGCCATTCGCCATGTCGTTGATGTACCCCGACGAGCTGAACAGCGTCACGCTGGGGCGGATCGCCTTGAGCAGCGGGCCCACGCCGGCATAGTCGGCCTGGTTCTTCGAGTAGGCCGGTTTGCCCAGGTAATGCAGTGCCGCCGGCACCACTTCGGTGGCTGAATCCAGGAAGCTAACGCCGCAGCCCTTGAGCTTGGAGATGTATTCGGGCTTGAACACCAGGTCCCAGACGTTGTCCGGCATCGGCGTGCTGCCCAGCGCGGCCTTGACTTTGTCGACGTTGATGCCCACCGTGGTGAAGCCCCACAGCCAGTTGACCTGGTACTGGTTGCCCGGATCGAGTTTGGCGAGCTGCTCCTGCAGCGAAGGGTCGAGGTTCTTCAGATTGGGAATGCGCGACTTGTCGAGCTTCATCAACAGGCCGCCGTCGGCCTGGATCTTGGCCCAGTACGACGACGGCACCACGACGTCGTAGCCGGTCTTTCCCGCCACGAGCTTGGCGTGCACGATTTCGTTGTTGTCGAAGTTGTCGTAGCGAACCTTGATGCCGGTTTCCTTCTCGAAGTTCTTCAACGTGTCTTCGGCAATGTAGTCAGACCAGTTGTAGATATTCAGCACCTTCTCTTCGTCCTGGGCCATCGCCGGGCCGGCCCAGCACAGGCAGGCCGCCGCAATGGCGCTCGAGATCAAAGGCAAAGCACGCAACAGGCGTTTCATGAGCAAGTCCTTCGTGGCTGTGGGGCCCGCGTGGCACGGGCCCCTAGAAATCTTGGAAACTAGGGTGGGAAACGAGGCAGGGTGTCAGTCTATCCAGGCGTTTGCGGCCTGCACTAGAGGCAAACCCCGTGCCAGCAACAGATCAGAGCCAGCCGCGCTTGCGGATGTCCGCCAACGTGAGGTCAAGGCATTGGCGGATGCGCTGCGCAAGCTCGTCGATCTGCGCTCGGGTCGTCACCAAGGGCGGTGCGATGATCATGCGGTCGCCGACGGCCCGCATGATCAGGTTGGTGCCAAAGCAGTGCCCGCGACACACCATGCCCACTTCCAGGGCTTCGTCGAAGAGTTGGCCAGTCGCCTTGTCCTTCACCAGTTGCACCGCACCCATCAAGCCGCAAGTCTGGGCTTCGCCCACCAGGGGGTGATCCGCCAGTGCGGCGAAGTGCTCCGCGAGCAGCGGGCCGGTCTCGTCGCGCACCTTCTCGACGAGGTGCTCCGACTGGATCAGCCGGATGTTGGCGATCGCCACGGCGCAGGCCACCGGGTGGCCCGAGTAGGTGTAGCCGTGGTTGAAGTCGCCGCCTTTTTCGATCAGCACGTCGGCAATCCGGTCGCCCACCATCACGCCGCCGAGCGGGATGTAGCCCGACGTCACGCCTTTGGCAAACGTCATCAGGTCGGGCCGGAAACCCAGGCGTTCACAGCCGAACCAGTGCCCGGTGCGGCCGAAGCCGCAGATCACCTCGTCGGACACCAGCAGGATGCCGTACTTGTCGCAGATGCGTTGAATCTCGGGCCAGTAGGTGTCGGGCGGCACGATCACTCCGCCCGCACCTTGCACCGGTTCGCCGATGAACGCTGCAATGCGATCGGCACCCATCGCAAGAATTTTCTCTTCGAGCCAGCTCGCTGCCTTCAGGCCGAACGCGTCGCGCGAGGCCCGTTCGGCAGCCGCCGTCTTCGCCGGCGAATCCGGGTTGCGGCCGAGCTGGAACCAGAACGGTTGTTCGATGTGCACGATGTCGGGAATCGGCAGGCCGCCCTGTTCATGCATGCCGCTCATGCCGCCCAATGACGCGCCGGCCATCGTCGAGCCGTGATAGGCGTTCTTGCGGCTGATGATGACCTTGCGCTGTGGCTGGCCGAGCAAGTCCCAGTAGCGGCGCACCATGCGCACCACGGTGTCGTTGCCTTCCGAGCCCGAGCCCGAGAAGAACACATGCTGGAACTGCGGCGGACTGACCTGAGCCAGCAGTTCGGCAAGCTCGATCGCCGGTGGCGTGGCGGTCTGGAAGAAGCTGTTGTAGAACGGCAGCTCTTTCAGTTGCCTCGTTGCCGCGTCGATCAGCTCGCTGCGGCCGTAGCCGACGTTGACGCACCACAGGCCCGACATCGCATCGAGGATCTTGTTGCCTTCGCTGTCCCACAGGTAAATGCCCTGCGCCTTCGTGACGATGCGCGAACCCTTGGCGGCGAGCGCCTTGTGGTCGGTGAAGGGGTGCAGGTAGTGCGCCGCGTCGGCGGCCTGCAAGTCCTGGGTGGTGCGGGCGGTGGGTTCACTCATCAGGACGGGC
>JANNKS010000768.1:0-6966 GCA_031396425.1 Rhizobacter sp.
GCACCTTCTCCGTGGTCGCACTGGACCTTTCGGCGCCCGGCAACGGCGCCGCAGTCGGCGCCGGCGCAGCTGCAGCAATCACGGCTGCCGGGCCGCCGGTTGACGGTTTGGCGGCAGCCGGGTCGTTCGACCCCGGACTCACCGGCCCAGGAGTGATGATCGCCACCGAACTGGCGGGGTCGTTGCCGGGCAGCACGGTTGCCGGCACGGGTTGTGGCACCGAAACCTGCGGCGCAGGCAACAGTGCGACTTCATTGCCCGCCACCGCGCTGGCGCCCACGATCGACCCCAGAGCCACGTCGGTGCCACTGGCCGCTGCGGGCATTGCCGCGGCGCGCGGCGAAACCTTTGGCGGGCTGAGCAAATCAACCGGGAAGAAATAGACCACCGCCGCAGCCACGACAAGAAGGGCCGGGGCCCAGATCACCGGTTTGGCGACACCGCTCCAGTCGTCGGGAATCATCTGCGCCGGGCGGTCACGAAACGGCGCATTCAGCCCGACGTGCACTTGTTCGAGCCGCTGGCTGGGCGTTTGCGGCAACAACGCCAGAACGGGCCCGGCATCGACTTTCAGGCAGCGGCACACGGACTGGGCCAATGCGCGCACGAACACCGGGTCGGGGAACTCATCGAAACGGCCCGCCTCGAGCATTTCAATCTTGCGCGGAACCACTTTGAGCGTCGCGGCCAACTCCTCGATTGGCATGCCGCGCACTTCACGCGCTTCGCGCAACAACGCGCCGGCACTGACGCTGGCAGCGGCGGGTTCGAGCGAGGCACCAGACTCACTCATCGAACAACCCCCGGTCAAAGGCCGACGCCTCACGCGAGCCCGGGAAGCGGCGCCGCAGCTGGGTGCCGAATTCCTGTCGGGCGTTCAACTGGCCGAGGCGATTTTCAACGCGCGCGGCGAGCCACAAGGACTGTGCATTCGCCGATTCAGCGTTCGTGTTGACGCGTCGAACGTAGAACCGTGCTCGTTCATAGTCTTTGCGGCGATACAGCAGGTCGGCGAGGTTGAAAGCCGCGCTCGCGTTGGTCGGATCGAATTCATAGGCGCGCAGGAGGCTGTGCTCGGCCTCGTCGAGCCGCCCGGCCTGCATCAGGCAAACCCCCTGGGTGAGCATGGTGCGCGCGGTGTCGCGGTATTGCGGCACGGCGATGGCCTGTTCGAATTGCGCCTGCGCTTCGGCATAGCGCTTGCGTTGGCACAGGTACCAGCCGAAATTCTGCATCGCATCGGCGTCACGCGAATTGATCTGCAGGGCACGGCGAAAGCTCTCTTCAGCAAGCCTGTCATCGCCCAGGCTGGCGTAGATCAGACCGCGCAGGTTGTAGGCCTCGCCGATCGAGGAATCCGCCTGAATCGCCAGTTTCACCTGATCCAGCGCGACCTCCATCTGGCCGCGGCCAAAGTACGCGCCGGCGAGTTCCAGGCGCACGCGGGCACGCTTGCTCGCCTCAGTCTCGTCGGAAGCCGTGACACGGTCGCGCGAGTCCTCGCCTGGCCCACCTCCGGGTGTGGCACAGGCACCCAGCAACAAGCCCAGCAGCAATGCAAGGCAACGCGCCCACCCCATCCTTACACGGGTCATGATGTGCCTCGCGATGCGGCCTCGTCGCTGCCGTTCACCTCGGAGCGCGGTGCGCTGCCCGGCCTGGCGTGCCAGCGCACCGGTGCACGCTGCATGCGTTGAACGACCCGGGTGCGGTCTTGAACCTCGCCGGCGAGTTGCCCACATGCGGCTGCGATGTCGTCGCCGCGCGTCTTGCGCACTGTCGCCACGAGGCCAGCGTCTTGAAGCACGCCGGCAAACGCGGACACCCGGTGCTGCGGTGAACGCTTCAGGCCAGAGGCCTCAAACGGGTTGAACGGGATCAGATTGACCTTGGCGGCCAACCCTTCATGGGGCCGTGCCTTGCTTCCCTGCGGACCCAGCAGCGCGACCAGGGCCTCAGCGTGCTGGAGCGAATCGTTCACGCCGTCGAGCATGCAGTATTCGAGCGTGATGAAGTCGCGCGGCGCGCGGTCCAGGTAGCGTCGGCAGGCGGCGAACAATTCAGCGATGCCGTACTTGCGATTCAGCGGCACGAGGTCGTTTCGCAACGCGTCGTCCGGCGCGTGCAGCGAGACTGCCAAGGCCACCGGGCAGTCTTCGCGCAGCCGATCGATCATCGGTACCACGCCCGAGGTGGATACCGTGACGCGCCGGCGCGACAGGCCATAGGCGTGATCATCAAGCATCACGCGAAGTGCGGGCAACAGCGCCGCATAATTTTGCAGCGGCTCGCCCATGCCCCTCATCACGACGTTGCTGATGATGCGCTCGCCCTGCGGCACACCAAGGCGCAGGCGCAGTTGATGTTCGGCGAACCACAGTTGGGCGACGATCTCAGCGGTGCCCAGATTGCGGCTGAAACCCTGATGGCCGGTGGCGCAGAAGCGGCACCCAACGGCGCAACCGGCCTGCGACGAGATGCACAGCGTTGCGCGGTCGTCTTCCGGGATGAATACTGTCTCGACCGCATCGCCGGCGCCCACGTCGAACAGCCATTTGAGGGTGCCGTCGCTGGCGAGTTGCTCGCTCAGGACCGGCAGCGCCTGCACCTTCGCCAAGCCAGGCAGACGTTCGCGCAGTGACTTGGCCAGATCGGTCATGGTCGTGAAGTCGCCCGCCCCCTTGTGATGGAGCCACCGAAACAGCTGGGTCGCGCGAAACGCCTTCTCGCCCAGGCGGTCGCAAAAGTCGACCAGGCCAGCCCTGTCAAATTCGAGCAGATTGACCAGCGCGGGCATCGCCGTGTCTGCAACGCCCACCGCCGGGCCACGGGTTGTTGCGTGGCTTGCCACGGCTGGGCGGATCGTCGCAGTCATTGCGGGCGGGGAAGCCGCGGCTCAACGGCTGTAGACGTTCATGCCGGGAAAGAAGAACGCCACTTCGTTGGCGGCCGTTTCCGGGGCGTCCGAGCCATGCACCGCATTCGCGTCAATGCTGTCGGCGAAATCGGCGCGAATCGTGCCCTTGGCGGCCTTCTTCGGATCAGTGGCGCCCATCAGCTCACGGTTCTTGGCGATGGCGTTTTCGGCTTCAAGGACCTGGATCATGACCGGCCCGGAAATCATGAACTCGACCAGATCCTTGAAGAACGGTCGCGCGCGATGAACCGCGTAGAAGGCTTCGGCATCGGCGCGCGACAGGTGGACCAGCTTCGCGGCGGCAATCTTCAACCCAGCGCCCTCGAAGCGGTCGTAAATCTGACCGATGACGTTCTTGGCCACCGCGTCGGGTTTGATGATCGACAGCGTGCGTTCGAGACTCATGAATTTCTCCAGAAAATGACGACAGACAAAACCGCGCAGTTTAGCGGCGTGAATCGTTTCCGAATCCGCCGGGAGCTCTCATCGACCACGGCGCCCACCGCCGCCGCCGCCGCCGAAGCCCCCGCCACCGCCTTGCCCGCCGCCGCCGCGGCCTCCCTTGCCTTTGCGATGAAACGCATCGGCACCGATGTAGCCGACCGAGGTCTGCAGGGGATCAGGCTCCTTCGGGCCCGAGCCGCGCCGCGGCCCTGAGGGCTGAGGCGCACTGCCACCGGCGCCAAAACCCCCGCCCCCACGCCCGAAGCCACGCCCGCCCGCCGGACTGCGCGGGTTCTGTACGAAGCGTTTGTCGAAGGTTTGCTCGAGCGGGTTGGGAATCGTGCGGTGGTCGAAATCGTGGTCCGGGTCGAAGTCAGGATCGGGGTCGCGCTCGAAAACCGGCTCGCGTTCCTGGGCAGCCTGCGCCACTGGCGGCTGCGGCGGGCGTGGGCGTTGTGGGTCGCCTCGCGGTTGATCGCGCTGGCGGTCCCCAGGGCCACCACCCCGATCATTGCGCTGCTTGGGCGGTCGCGCACCGCGCTCCGGGCCACGACCATTCGGTCGCGGGCCATCGCGATCGTTGCGCTCATTGCTGTCGCCACGCCCCCCACCGGCAAGGCGGCGCACCGCGCGCACTTCTTCCTCGGGCAGATCAACCCAGACACCGCGCTTCAGGCCATACGGCAAGACAACGTAACCGTAGCGGATGCGAATCAGGCGGTTCACGGTGAGGCCCACCGCGTCAAACAACTTGCGCACTTCGCGGTTGCGCCCTTCAGTGATGACGACTCGATACCAGCGGTTCACACCCTCGCCGCCGCCTTCTTCGATGGCACGGAAATTGGCCGTCTGGCCGTCGACTTCGACGCCGGCCAGCAAGCGCTCCTTCGCATCGCTCTCCAGCGTGCCCAGCACCCGTACGGCGTATTCGCGTTCGACGCCAAAGCGGGGGTGCATCAACTGGTGCGCGAGTTCACCCGAGTTCGTGAACAGCAGCAGTCCTTCGGTATTGATGTCCAGACGCCCCACCGACTGCCACTTGCCCTGCGCCAGGCGCGGCAGGCGGCGGTAAACCGTCGGACGGTTCTGCGGGTCGTCGTGGGTCACGATTTCCCCCACCGGCTTGTGGTACGCAATCAGACGCGCCGGGGGCGGCATGATGCGGACCTTCACCGGTTTGCCGTTCACCTTGATCTGGTCACCAAACGAGATGCGCTGGCCGACATGCGCCGGCTCGCCATTCACCGTGATGCTGCCGTCCAGGATCATCTCTTCCATGTCGCGCCGCGATCCGATGCCAGCCTGCGCCAGCACCTTGTGTAACTTCGGTGCGTCGACCTCGGCAGCGAGGACACGCTTGTGCGCCTCTGCCTCGGCAGCGGGCAACGGCGCCGCTTCGCTTTCCGGGGTGTCGCCTTCCATGGGCGCAGGTTCGGAAGCTTCAGCAACCGCAACCGCAACCGCAACCACCTCCGGCGCTGGCGCCTCGCCATCGACGTCGAACGCGCCCGACAACACCTTGGCGAAGAGCTCTCCTGCCTGTGCCACCGCCGCCTGAGCCAGCGCTGGCATCGCCCGTTCAGCCCCAGTGCCTCGGCTGTCGCCGCCTTCGGACGGCCCGTCACCGCGCTCGCGCCGCTTGCGGTCGCGCCGATTGCGCCTTCGTCCACGCGGGCCATCTTCACCGCCAGCTCCCTGGTTTTCGCCAGCAGCCACCAGGGTGTCGCCTGTCTCTGAGGTGCCCGCCTGCGCAGTCTGTTGGGTCGTGCCCGCGCCAACGTGCGCAGGCGCGCTGGTCGGAGCGTCGGTTCGCTCGGTCAAGGCTTCACTTCCCGACCGGGCCGGCTCGATCGATCGGGGCGCCTCGACATGGGCTGGCTCGGACGGTCGGTTCGGCGCGCTCAGGCTCTCTGTGGCAAGCGGCGGCTCTTGCGCCTTGCGACGCCGGCGCACCGGCGCGACGGCCGGCGCCTCCACGGATTCGCTCGAAGCAGCTACGTCGCCCGGCACCGGGCTCGTTGCTGCGGCAACCACCTTGGCGGCCGGTGTTCGACGCACGCGCGCTGGTTTGGCGGTGGGTTCCACGCCTTCGGCAGAAGGAGTCGGTTCGTCGGGCGACTTGGGTGAGTCCGAGTTCACGTTCATAGGCTGGGTCCCATGGGAGCGGCTGTTTCGGCAGGGCGGGGGGAATCGTCGGCGCCTGCCTGCACCGGAGATGGGGCATCGTCCGGGTCGCGCGGGGCCGATGCGGCGCCCTCGTCGTCGACCTGATCTGACGCGATTTCGAAACGATTCAATTCTGCCGCGGCCTCTTCGAGGGCCAGCGGCGCCTGCGGATCGAGCAGGGAGACCTGTTGCGACAACTGTCCATCCAGGTGCGGGGCGGATTCACCAGTACCTTGCAGCAAGGGCAACTGATTCAAGCTCGCCAATCCAAGATCGTCGAGGAAATGCCTGGTGGTAGCAAGGAGAGCAGGCCTGCCGGGCGCCTCGCGAAAGCCGATCGCCTCGACCCAGCCACGGTCTTCGAGTTGCTTGACGATCTGGCTTGACACCGTCACGCCGCGGATGTCTTCAATGTCGCCCCGAGTGACGGGCTGGCGGTAGGCGATGATGGCGAGGGTTTCGAGCACGGCACGCGAGTATTTCGGCGGTTTTTCAGGGTTCAGGCGGTCCAGGTATTCGCGCATCTCCGGGCGACTTTGAAAGCGCCAACCCGACACCAGCGTCACCAGTTCAACGCCGCGGCCGGACCAGTCACGCCGCAACTCGTCGAGCAAACTCCGCAGCGTATCGGTGCCGACCTGATCGGCAAACAATGCGCCCATCTCGCGCAGGCCCAAAGGCCGATCCGCGCAAACAAGCGCCGTCTCGAGGACGCGCTTTGCATCCTGTGTGTTCATGAACCTCGTTCGAATCCTTGCGCCGGACTGTTCCAGATTGCTCTCGGGGCAGGTGCTCGTCGTCCGCCCGTGCGCAGAAACCAGCGCATCAGGCGGGGCAAAGCAACGCGGGTGCAATACGGGCGACGCTTCCTGCATCGCCTGCGACCTTGGGGCATCCTGCTGCGCAACTCGCACTTGCGTGCGCACTCGTTGCGGTTCCAGAGCGTGAACTTCAACGCCTGGGCACCTTGCGCCGAGCAGGGCTGCCGCGATTGTACCCAACCTCGGCGCTGCAACGTGCAAGCTTTCGTGAATCAGCCTGTGACGCGCGCCCACGCCTGGGCAAAGTCTGGTGGCGCAGCGACCTCGATGTCCACCGTTTCCGCGCTGATGGGGTGTTCAAACGCCAGGCGTGCCGCATGCAGGGCCTGGCGCTGCAGGCCCTGCTCGAGCCGGCCGCCGTACAGCACATCGCCCACCAGCGGGTGTCCGGTCGATGCCAAATGGACCCGGATCTGATGGGTGCGCCCGGTGTGCAATTTGCAGATCAAGGCACTCATTCCGTCTCGCACTGCCACACGGGCGATGCCGGTGCGCGCCGCCTTGCCGTGCGCGACCACGGCCATGCGAACACGCACGCGGGGATCGCGGCCGATCGGCGCATCGATGCGTTAGGGATGCACCGGCAATTCGCCGTGCGCGATCGCCTGGTACTCGCGG
>JANNKS010000771.1:0-4173 GCA_031396425.1 Rhizobacter sp.
TCCGCAGGTTCCACGGCAAGACGCTGGTCATCAAATATGGCGGAAACGCCATGGTCGATCCGGCCTTGCAGGCGGCCTTTGCCGCCGACGTGGTGCTGCTCAAGCTGGTCGGCATGAACCCGGTGGTGGTGCATGGTGGCGGGCCGCAGATTGAGGCCGCGCTGGCGCGCCTGGGCAAGAAGGGCGAGTTCGTGCAGGGCATGCGCGTGACCGACGCCGAGACCATGGAGGTGGTCGAGTGGGTGCTGGCCGGCGAGGTCCAGCAGGACATCGTCGGCCTGATCAATGTGGCGGGCGGCAAGGCGGTGGGTCTGACCGGGCGCGACGGTGGCCTGATCCGTGCGCGCAAGCTCAAGATGATGGACCGCGACGACCCCAAGAAGGAACACGACATCGGCCAGGTCGGCGAGATCGAATCGATCGACCCAAGTGTGGTGAAGGCGCTGCAGGACGACCAGTTCATTCCGGTGATCTCGCCGCTCGGCTTTGGCGCGCACAACGAAAACTACAACATCAACGCCGACGTCGTGGCGGGCAAGCTGGCCGAAGTGCTGAAGGCCGAAAAGCTGATCATGCTGACCAATACGCCGGGAGTGCTGGACAAGACCGGCAAACTGCTGACGAATTTGAGTGCGCGCGAAATCGACGAGCTGTTTGCCGATGGAACCATCAGTGGCGGAATGCTGCCCAAGATCAGCTCTGCGCTTGACGCCGCCAAGAACGGTGTCAACACCGTGCACATCATCGACGGCAGGGTGCCCCACGCGATGCTGCTCGAGGTGCTGACGGACCAGGCCTACGGAACCATGATCCGCTCGCATTGAAACCTGCCCGCATCTGGCTGTTCGACCTCGACAACACGCTGCACGACGCCACCCACGCGGCGTTCGGGCCGACCAGTCGGGCGATGACCGACTACATCGCCCAGCATCTTGATCTACCGCAAGACAAGGCTTCAGCGTTGCGCCAGCACTACTGGAGCCGCTACGGCGCGACGCTGCTCGGGCTGGTGCGCCACCACGGCGTGCGGCCCGCGCACTTCCTCGAACAGACCCATCGCCTGCCCGGGCTCGAAGAGCGCCTGCGTACCAGTGCCCACGACCGCGCGGCGCTGAAGCGATTGCCTGGCCGAAAGTGTGTGCTGACCAATGCACCGCGCGCCTACGCGCTTCGCGTCATGAACGCGTTGGGCCTGACGGGGTGCTTCGAGGCCGTGCTCAGCATCGAAGACATGTTCATGTTCGGCCACCCGCGGCCCAAACCTGATGCGCGCATGTTGCGCCAGGTGGCGGCTCGCTTGAAGGTGTTGCCGAGCCGCTGCGTGCTGGTGGAAGACACCTTGGAGCACCAAAAGGCGGCGCGACGCCTGGGCATGCACACGATCTGGATGCAGCGTTATCTGGGCGGGCGGTTTCGGCCGGTGGCTTCGGCGCGCCTCAATGCGGGATCGACCTCAGCGAAAGTTGGTGTTCACCCTTGCCGCAAGCCGCCGTATGTGTGTGCCAAAATCAAGTCGCTACAGCAGCTCCTGCATTTGTGATGACGCCCACCTCCGACCCGCTCGCCGCCGAGACCGCAGCCCAGGGTGAAGTGCCGGCGCCGGCTGCCAAAGAGACGGGGCGCAAACGCCCCAAGCCCGGTGAACGGCGCATCCAGATTCTGCAGACACTGGCCACGATGCTCGAGCAGCCGGGTGCCGAGCGCATCACCACGGCCGCGCTCGCAGCAAAGCTGGAGGTGAGCGAAGCGGCGCTGTATCGCCACTTCGCCAGCAAGGCGCAGATGTTCGAGGGCCTGATCGATTTCATCGAACAAAGCGTGTTCACCCTCGTGAATCAGATCAACGAGCGCGAGACTGAACCGAGTACCCAGGTGCAGAAGGTCCTGACGGTGCTGCTCCAGTTTGGCGAGAAGAACCCTGGCATGACACGTGTGATGGTGGGCGACGCGCTGGTGTTCGAACACGACCGCTTGCTGGCGCGCATGAACCAGTTCTTTGACCGCATCGAATCCCAATTGCGCCAGAGCCTGCGAGCGGTGGCGGAGAGTGCGGGTTCGGCCACCCCGAGTGTGGACGCGAATGCCCAGGCTTCGGTGCTGACCGCGTTTGCGGTCGGGCGCTTGCAGCGCTTCACCCGGTCGGGCTTCAAGCGCAGCCCGACCGAGCACCTGGACGCTTCATTGCGGATGCTCGTCGCTGCCTGAGGTGTCTGGCGTGCCGCAAGGCCAAGGCCGGCCGGGCGCGGCGCCGATGAACCTTGAACGCGGGGTGGCGTGACCGGTCTGTGTCCGAGTCGGTTCACTACCCGCCGCTACACTGTCCACCGGTCCTTGGCCGCCCGCAAATCCAACTCGAATGTCTGTGACCAACGACCCCCTTGCGCACTTCCTGAGCCGCGCCGAAATGCTGCTCGCACGCCTCGAAGCCGTGCTGCCGCACCCGTTGACGGCGCCCGATTGGAACGCGTCGATTGCGTTTCGCTACCGCCGCCGCGGCGGCTCCGGCTTGATCGAACCGGTGCGCCAGGTGGCGAGCATCCGGCTCGACTCACTGGTGGAGGTGGAGCCGCAAAAAGAACGGCTGCTGCGCAACACCGAACAGTTTGTCGCAGGACACGGCGCGAACAACGTGTTGCTGACCGGGTCGCGCGGCACCGGCAAGAGTTCGCTGATCAAGGCCTGCCTGAACCACTTTGCGCCACGCGGGTTGCGCCTGATCGAAGTCGACAAGACCGATCTGGTGGACCTGCCCGACATCGCCGACCTGGTCGCGCAGCGCCCTGAGCGTTTCATCGTGTTCTGCGACGACCTCAGCTTCGACGAGGGCGAACCCGGCTACAAGGCCTTGAAATCGATTCTCGATGGTTCGATCTCGCAGGCGAGCGACAACGTGTTGATCTACGCGACCAGCAACCGCCGCCATCTGCTGCCCGAGTACATGAAGGAAAACCTCAGCTACCAGCACACCGAGGACGGTGAGGTCCACCCGGGCGAAGTGATCGAGGAGAAGATTTCCCTGTCGGAGCGCTTCGGGCTGTGGGTGAGTTTCTATCCGTTCAGCCAGGACGAGTACCTCGCCATCGTGGCGCAGTGGCTGCGGGGGTTCGGTGTCAGCGACGAAGCGATCGCGCAGGCGCGCCAGGAAAGCCTGGTCTGGGCCCTGGAGCGCGGCTCGCGCTCTGGGCGCGTCGCATTTCAGTTCGCCAAGGACTATTCGGGGCGCCAGGTGGGCGCCGCGCCGGGCCGGTGATTTGAGCGCGCGGGGGTGCCATTGAGTGCGGGTGCCGCAGTGGCCCGGGAACGGACTCCGGTCGACGTCGCGGTGGGTGTGCTGATCGATTCCGAGGGCCGTTTTCTGTTGACGTCGCGCCCGCTCGGCAAGGTCTACGACGGTTTCTGGGAGTTCCCCGGCGGCAAACTCGAGCCGGGTGAGTCGGTCGAGCAGGCGCTGCGGCGTGAATTGCATGAAGAACTCGGCATCACGATCCATGCGGTGCAGCCCTGGCAGGTCGAGCTGATCGACTACCCACACGCGCTCGTGCGCCTGCACTTCTGCAAGGTGTTCGGCTGGGACGGCGAACTTGACATGCGCGAGGGCCAGGCGTTTGCGTGGCAGGTGCTGCCGGTGAGCGTCAAGCCGGTGCTGCCAGGAACCCTGCCGGTGCTGCGCTGGTTCGCCGCTGAGCGCGGCTTTGAGGGCCCGACGCACAGCGCCTGATGCACAGCGTCTGAGGCCGCGCCGCTACACTGGCCGGCATGGACTGGCTGGATCAAATCAAGTGGGACGCACAAGGCCTGGTGCCTGCGATTGCGCAGGAAGCCGGCAGCCAGGACGTGCTGATGTTTGCGTACATGAATCGCGAGGCCCTGGCGCAAACCGCGCAACGCGGCGAAGCGGTGTACTACAGCCGCTCGCGCCAACGCCTGTGGCACAAGGGCGAGGAAAGCGGCCATGTGCAGAAGGTGCTGGAATTGCGACTCGATTGTGACAACGACGTCGTGCTGCTCAAGGTGGAACAGCTCGGCCACCAGCCACCGATCGCCTGCCACACCGGGCGCCACTCCTGCTTCTTCAAGATATTGCAGGATGGGGCCTGGGTCAGCGTCGAGCCGGTCTTGAAAGATCCGACCGGCATCTATACATCATGAGCAACAGTAACCAGACATTGGAGC
>JANNKS010000030.1:0-4062 GCA_031396425.1 Rhizobacter sp.
GGATGCAGATTCAGGCGGCTGGTACGACACTGGACGCGCCCACGACGATGGTCGCTCTTTACTACCCGACGATGGCCGCGCCGCGGGCCGTCGCCATGGGACCGTTTGCGCTCGACGTCGCCATCGGCGGCAAACCAGTCGACAAGGTTAAGGCGCTGATCCTGCTTAGTCACGGCATCAGCGGCAGCGAGCTTGGGCATAGCGTCCTGGCGCAAGCCCTCGCCCGCAACGGCTATCTGGTCGCCGCGCTCCGTCATCCCGGCGACAACTACCAGGACCGGTCACTGCTGGAGAAGGGCCCCGAGCGCTACTTCGACGAGCGGCCGCGCCAAGCCTCCCGGGTCATCGACGCGATCCTGGCCGATCCAGCGTGGAAGGATCGGATTGCGAGCGACAGCCAGGGGCCTCTCGTGGGTGCGCTGGGACATTCGGCCGGCGGCTACACGGTGCTGGCGTTGGCAGGGGCCAAGCCAGACTTGTCCCGGATGAAGAAGCACTGCCAGGCCGAAGCATCCGAAGACCCGATCTTCTGCAGCCTGGCTCGCCCGGGTGAAGCGACGCCGCCGTCACCAGTGGCTACGCCCTCGCCCCTGCCTTCGCTGAAGGACGAGCGCGTTCGCGCGATCGTTGCGATGGCCCCGACAGGTGTGCTGCTCACCGCCGAATCGCTCGCCGCGGTTCGCTCGGCGACCATGATCTACGAGGCCGAGCTCGATCGATTCCTGGTGCCGCGATTTCATGCCGAGTGGGTAGCGAGTAATCTGCCCGCAGCTAACCTGCATCGGGTGCCCAACGCTTGGCACTTTGCCTTCATGAATGCGCCCAGCATGTCCATCCCCAGCCACGACGGCGACGTCGCTGCGAACACGCCGGGTTTCGATCGCGATGCGTTTCTGAAGCAACTCGCCGTCGAAATCACGGCCTTCTTCGACAAGACCTGTTGACGCCGACGTCGCGCTGACCCGCGGTGCCGACGTTCGCCTGACCCTGCTGACAGCAACGCGGCGCGAGCGTCCGAGCGGACCGGCTACTGGCCTGCTGGGTCAGTCGGGCATCGGCAGAACAGGCGAAGGAGGGTCAATCCAGCGTCGGCGCACACATTGTTCGTGAACTTCGCATGCGTGCGTTCTGCAGCGCAGCCAGTGTTTGGCTCCTTGGCCAACACGGAATCAGGTCCGACGGGTGTGCTCAAGCCGCTGCGCCACCAAGTGCACCAGGGCACGTGCGTTGGCACCTGCGGTGTGTACCGGCAAGGTCAGTGCCTGAACACAGTCACCCTCCGCAATGGGCAGGTGCCAATCGGGCAGCATGTTGTGCAAACGCCCGGCCGCCACATCCTCCTGCACGCAAAAGTCGGGTGCCAATACAACCCCTTGGCCGAGGCGCGCCAGCGCCACCAGGCTCTCGAGGCTGTCGGCGCTGATGTGCGGCTGCAGTTCCACCGTTTCGCTGGCGTGGCCGCTGCGGCTGTGCCATAGCAGCGGCCAGCTCAGGGCACCGCCCTCCAACATGAGCAAAGGCCATTGCTGCAACGCCTGCGGGCCCTTCATGGGCGAGGCCGCGCTGCCGTAGGCACCAATGCGATAGCGCAGCACCGGCTGGGCCACGCAGTCCTCCGGCGGCTTTCGGGTAATGCGAAAGGCCACATCCACCCCCTCACGAACCAGGTCTACCCGCCGCTCGGTGAACATCAACTCCATGGCCACGCCCGGGTGCGTGCGACCAAACTCGGCCAGCAAAGGCAACAACACACTGTTGCCGAAGGCACGCATGCTGGTGATGCGCAGGCGCCCTTGCAGGGAATCTCCTTCCTTGCGCAAGGCCATGCGTGCCGCGTTGGCGGCTTCGTGCACCACCTGGGCCCGCGCAGCCAGCGCGCGCCCAGCCTCGGTCAACCCCAGTGAGCGTGTGGTGCGTGCCAGCAGCGTCTGGCCGACCAGTTGCTCCATGGCAGCCACGCGCCGGCTGACGGCTGCACGCGTCTGTCCCAACTGACGCGCTGCGCGCGAAAAACTTCCCGCAGCGACCACCCGGGCAAACAGCTCCAGCGCGTTGGCGTCCAGCGCAGCACTCTCGCGATGGCGGTGCAACTGGGTTGCTGACAACGCGGGGGCGTCTTTTGGTGAGTTCATGTAAACAGTGTGGTTCGAGAGGCTGCTCTGTTCGGCAAATTGGTACAAATCTACCATGCAGCCTCTTGAGCCACCTGTATGGAGACACTATGTCCTTTGCCTTGTCCGCTGCCGTCGGCTCTGCCCCGCATCGGTGGTCCACCTTGGAGTCCCCCGACCTAGCCCACCTGCATGCCCATTTGCCATTTCAGGACGCACCCGAATCGCAGGACGCGGCGGTCGGTGTGGGTGCGGTGCAGTTCGCTGCCACGGATGGTCACCCTGTGCATGGGCACTGGTTTGTGCCGCAGCACCACGCAGCCCATGCGGTGGCGGTCATGGCTCCTGCCACCGGTGTTCCCCAGCGTTATTACCACGCCTTTGCCCGCTGGCTTGCAGCACGCGGTTATGCCGTGTTGTGCTTTGACTACCGTGGGATGGGCGAGAACAGCAGCGCCAGTGGGCGAACCGGCATGCGCGAGTGGATACGCCACGACCTCTCAGGGGCCCTGGCCTGTGCGAAGGCGCGCAGCATCCAAAGCGATCAGCATCTGCCTGTGCTGTGGGTCGGGCATTCCTTGGGTGGCAATGGATTGCCGCTGGTACAAGGGATTGAGCACATCACCGCGGTCATTACCTTAGGTTCCCAGTTCGGGTACTGGAAACTGTGGCCACGCGGATGGCACCGCCAGGTTACCCGAATGTTTTTTGGGCGCTGGGTCCCACTGTGTGTGCGTCTTTTCGGCAAGCTGCCGGGCTGGGCGCTGGGCGGTGGTGAGGCGCTGCCCTCGGCCGCGGCCATGGACTGGTCTCGGTGGGGCATGTCGCCCGGATACTTTCGCGATGACCCGGCGTGCGACGACTGGTACCAGCCCAATCAATTCCAGGGTCACATGCAACTGTGGAGCATTGACGACGACAAGACCTTTGGTCCGGTGGATGCGGTGGACGCATTGGCGGCGTGCTTTGGTCACAGCGCAGGGCAGGTCGAGCGTTTGCACCTGCACCCGCGTGAGGTAGGGCGCAAAGCCGTCGGCCATTTCGGCGTGTTCCAGCGCGTGGCTGAGGCAGAAATCTGGCCGCTGCTGTTGAAACGTATCGAGACCAAGGTGCCGCGCTTGCTCCGAGTGTAGGAATTGCCTCCCGGCTCGACCGGCATCACTTCAGTGCGTGTCACGCGGCATTGGATCGGGCATAGGGCTGTGGAGGGTCTCTCGCATGAACAAGCGCCGGGTTCCAAGCAGTGGCGCCCGACCGTGGAACAGCCTGAGAGATACCCAGCAAAGGCGGTCAGCATCAGAGTGGCGGCGGTGCAGAGCGTTCTTGCCGAGCTGTCAGCTGGCTCGCTGCAGACCTTGGCGTCGAACACGGTCAAGGCACCATGGGTTCAGCGGTAGGCCGCCATCGCCATCGTGTAGTTCACCCGCGCGTCGAGCGTCGTCAAGCGGTCTTCGATTTCCCGCATCGGTGGCACCCGCCCTTCGTAGCGCACGACATTGCGGGTGGCGTTGTCAAATGTCACCGACAAAGGCTTGATCGCCAGGCGAACGATCCAGCTGCTCGGCGTGATCGAGTACGAGGTGCGGCCGACTTCGGCACGGTCGCTCTCAATGCGACGGATGTCGAAGCCGTAGGTCTGCTTCTTCGCCAGCACGATCATCCGCACGGGCAAGGGCTCGCCCAGCGCCAGTGACTCCCAGTGGCTCAGGATGAAGCCGTGCAGCGAAGGCCCGCTCACCACCGGTGCGTCCACATCTTCAGAAGCCGTGCTGAGCTTGCCCTTGTCGAGCAGCCGGTATTCAAGATGGCGCCCGACGTTGCTGAGCACGACCGAGCCACTGTGGCCGAGCTGCTTGTTGGTGGCGTCAAACCTTTGCAGCGCGTAGCCCGCAGCGAAAGAGGCCACTTCGGCAATGATCACTTCGCCATCCGGCGCGTGGGTGATGTGGGT
>JANNKS010000032.1:0-5437 GCA_031396425.1 Rhizobacter sp.
CCCGTTGGCGCTGCGCCCCAGCACCACCGCCGCGGCGGTCGAGGGCGAGGTGAACACAAAGTCCTGCGAGAAGCGGTAGCCGCCGGCATCAGCCGCCAGCACGCCGTTGCCGATCAGCTCCTGCCGCAGCTCGTACATGCCATGCACATGCTGCTGCATCGACGGCACCGACTCGGCCACCGCCTGCGAGCCCGCCTTCACCACGAAGCCCTGGCTGGCCTCAAAGCCGGTGGCCCCCACGCCCTTGCCCCTGCAAGTGAGCAACGGCGCGGCCGCCGCGGCGGCGGGCGGGGCCTGCTCGAAGGCCTGCACGCCCAGCACCGGCAGTATGCCCAGCATGTTTTCCAGGAACACCTGCATGTCGGCGCGGTCGGCCTCGCTCAGCGTGGGCTCGGCGGGCGCGTTGCCGTTGTCCAGCGGCATGCGCTTGGCCGCCTTGGCCTGCCGCACCAGGTTCGCCTCCAGGAACTGCACATGCGCCTTGTTCAATTGGCCCGGCGCGGCCACGAAGCACACCGCGCGGGTCCAGAAATCCTTCTGCGCGTAGTGCGATTCGAGCCGGGGGCGGATGGGGTCGCCCTCGCCGATGTAGAGCTTCTCGCCCTCGCCATCGTCGCGCGGGCCAAGCAGCAGGTACACCCCCGTCTGGCCCAGCTCGTCGCGCTGTTTCGCCTTGGGCAGCAAGGCGCGCGGGAAGATCAGCGCCTTGCCGATCCAGTTGGAGCGCTCGACGACGCGCAGGCCGTCGGGGGTCGCCGTCGGCGACGAAGATGCGGAGGGAGAAGGGGTTGCTCACAGAGTCGTCAGGCAAACGCTCAGCGATTGCGCAACGGCGTAATGGCAAGCGCCGCAGATCCGAAAACTGCTCAACGCACAACCCACGGGATCATGTCGTCACCGCACACCACGTTGACTTTGCTCCAGATCTTCTGGGCGAGAGCAAATGAGTCAAAACGCTTGCCAGAACTACCGCAGCGCGAACTCGATCACTGCCTGTCGTTCCGCGTAAGGAGTGACGATCACTCCAGTGCTTTCAAGGTCCGCAACGACTTCCCTCCGCGCCATCCCGCGAGCCGTCGTGTCATCGGGTCCCTCAACTGCAAACAGGACCTGGGTAGGAAGCAAGCCGCGCTTCTTCAGTGCATTGACCCGCACAGTCCACTGACCGCCATGGTCAATGATCCGCGACGCCTCGGAGTAGCCAAGGTTGAGTGGCTTAATGATCTTCGTAGGGCGACCCTCGTCAGATGCCACAAAAGGAAACTGCGCGTGGTACTCGTCATTGCCAACGCGCGCGGGGAAGAATCGGTTGTGCAGATCTGCGTCCTTCAGCCAACCGCGCACGCCACGCTCCAGCATCTTTTCTTGGTACTCGCGCGTAGCGAAGTTGCGCTCGACGTAGTAGTCATAGAGCGCCTGAAGTTTGGCCCTTGCATCGCTTGCCAGCACCAGACGAGATTCGCTGAATCGAAGCATCGTCTCCCGCGGCTTGATGACCTCACCCCAAAGGCGAAGTGCGCCGTCGCGATCGAGCGCCTTAAGGCGCCTATCGGTGCCCATGGGCTTTAGGACTTCGGCAACTCGATCCAACTCTTCGCGAAAGGTCTTCATCGACACGCGAAAAATCTTCGCGTCCAACTGCTCGAAGAAATTTGTGACCCGCGCATGACGATTCACAAGCAGCTTGAATCCGAAGAATCGCGCTGCCGGAGCAAACATGACCACGCCGACGTTCGCAAACTCGCCCGTTTCGACGAACGGCATGAAGCGAACGATAGAGTAGTGACAAGCGGTGTTCATGCGGGTATTTCCCAGAATGACTCGGCAGTTGCTTGATCGAGTAGGTGCCTCAACTCAGCAATACTGAAATCGACAGGTACCGTTTGATCGGGGTCGACGAACCGCCACGCCAATGGCAGCTTATCGCAAGCATCATCCCATGCGTGGAGAGCGGCCTGAAAACGCCCAACATAGTCATCGCGTTCTAGGAAATCGCTGAAAAGCAACGGGATTTCGTCGGCGAATACATGCAACTCCGCAAATTCGGGGGCCGAAAAGGCCGAATCGAACGCGAGGTTGTGATCTATGACCACCAAGGAGCCATCGTCGGATGGGTTCCAGAGGAGATTCGGGTTTCCACCACATGCCGTGAGGCACCGGTCAGCATTTCGAATCCACCAGTCGAATGCCACCAAGTCGCGACGCTGCGCTTGCGGAACCAGATCACGATGTACTTCCGTAAGTTCCACTGCGCTGACGCGCCGCGACGCAAAGACTTCACCCGGACCAAGATCCTGTAGCCAGCCTGTGAGGTCTGCTTCGATCAACTCCTCGGGCACGCTCGCTATAGCAAACGGCGCGATAGGAAGGCCAAGCTGAAGCGCCATGCACCCCGCCAGCCACTCTGCAACGAGGCCGCGGCGCGTTGCGGAGCGCCCTTTCACGAAGTAGACCTCGCCATCGTCGCCACGGCAAACGTAAGGCTCCGTACGCCCCTGTTTCGAGCGCTCCAACACTTCAACGATCCTTAGACTCATCTACGCCGCCTTCTCCGCTGGAGCATAAGTGAACGCCCTTTGGAGCACTGCCTGCCGGAGCGCCTGCGCGCGCTTCACGTTGGCATCGACCTCGGCCTCGACTTCGCGGACGATGGATAGTCGGCGTTCGACTTCGGCGACGATGCGGTGTTGTTGTGCGACGGGCGGAACCGGAATGAATATTGACTCCAGCAACGCTGCGTTGAAGCCCGGACGCGTAACCCCCCGCACGTTGCCAAACACCTGCCTTCGTACTGCCGGCATAGCGGCCAAGGCATATACCGCCACATCGGGATTGATGAATTGCCTGTTCAGTCGCGCGCGGAGGATATGTCCGGTCATGCGCCAGTCCGCTACGACCGGCGGTGCAACGCAAACCTTGCCCAACGTGGCTCCTGACCGCGCGAAGATAAGGTCGCCTGCCCAGACGTTGTAGCGAGAAAGCTGCGCAGCCTTCTCTGCGTCGACGAAGTACAGGCCCTCGTGGCGAAACCCTGTGCCCGTCAGATTTCCAACTGCAATGACTGGGACGCCCGACTCCATGAAGTCGGTGTTGTGAAGCTGCGCGCCGAAGGGGCCCGTCTGCACGGTGTTGAACGGATCACTGCCGAGCAATCCGAGCGGCACCCATGCCCAGCCCTCCGGTAGATCCGGCAAGCCCGCAGGAACATTCATTTCCGGTTCAACATATCCGCCCTTTGAATTCCACGC
Source organism: Rhizobacter sp. (assembly GCA_031396425.1). Lineage (GTDB taxonomy): Bacteria > Pseudomonadota > Gammaproteobacteria > Burkholderiales > Burkholderiaceae_C > JAEMQF01. The sequence goes on from JANNKS010000032.1 coordinate 3,249, forward strand.
GTTGCGTCGCGCGTCAAGAATTCGCTGCAGGAGTCGGTCGCTTGACTGAACAGTGCCGCCTTTCCTGCGGACGAGGTTCCGCTCGGTCTCGACAATCTTGCCTTCAACCGCGGCGCTGAGAACGGCGTTCTTGTAGCGCTTGAGATTGGCCTTGACGCGCTGGACGTTGGCGACGGCTTCGTCGAGGCGGGAGAACTGCTTTTCGATCTCGGCGACGACGCGGCGCTGTTCGTCGACGTGTGGAAGCGGTATGGGGTGGCTGGCAATTTGATCGAAATCGACCCGCGGCCTGTCGCCAGCGTTCAAGTGAGACGTGAACCGAACAAAGGCAGCCGAGTTCAGAAAATACTGAAGGTACTTACCGTCAAGCCGATTGGACGCCGGTAGCACGATGAACTCGGCGGAACAGAGTCCTTCAAAGACCGGCCGATAGACCTTGTTGAGATACGGGCGCAGTCGGCCATACAGTACATCGCCGGGCTTGAAGTGAACGGCCGAACTTTTCATCGTGGCGGCAGGAACCGTGCCGAGCAGCTTCATCGTGTGGGCCTCGATGTGCTCCATCCCAATGAAAGGCAACGCGGGGTGATCTGCAGGTTTGACGCGTGGCCGTGTCGGCCTCACGACACCGCCGAGCGGCATGATGTCGACAGCCTCGCTCACGCCACCAACTCCCGATTCAACTCCTCAATCACCTTAGTCAACTCCGCGCCGAACAACTGATGCACGCGCCCCAGCCCGCCCTGCTGGCTGAACGGCGGCAGATCGAAGTCGTCGATCACTATGCCCAGGCTGGCGGCGATGTGGTCGCGGATCATTGCCAGCCAGTGGAGTTGTTCGGGGGTGAATCGCTGCCCTGGCAGTGGATCCCGGCTTTCGCCGGGATGACGGGGTGGCGGTGGGTGCTGTTGGGCGAGCCATGCCTTGAAGTTGGCGGCCACTCGTTCGGGGTAGGGCACAAGTTCGTTGTCTTGCTGCATCGCAAGGCGCACCAGGCTCACCAGGTCGGTGAGGATGCGCTGGCGCCCCGCACCCTTCACCTTGCTCTTGTCCAGCGCCGCGTAGGCCTGCCACAGCGTGCCTTCGTCCAGCAGGTGCGGCGGGGCGTGCAGCGCATCGGCCAAGGCCTTGATGTCTTCGAAGGTTAGCGGCGCCTTGGTCAGGCGGCTGTAGAGAATCTGCAGCGCGGTGATCTCGTCCTTGTGCTGGGCGATGAAGGCCTCGAAGCTTTGCACGATGCCCTGGGCACGCCCGCGCGCGGCCTCGCTGAAGCCGGCTTCGAGCACGCGGTCTTGCGTGACGCTGTCGATCACCAGTTCCTTGCTGGCCTTCAGGCCCAGCAGCAATGCGCGCAGCGCCGGGTCGGCCAGCGGCTCCACAGACCGGCGCAGCGCAGCTTCCGTTTCCTGCGGGCTGCGGTCCGCGCCCGGGTTCAGCGCTTGCACAATGCCGCCGGCCAGCTGCTTCATGTCCAGCCCGCCGCTGGCTTCGCGTACCCGTTTGCGCTCGCCTTCGGTGAGCTGCGCATCCAGGCGTGCCAGCCGCACCGCCACGCTGGACAGCACCTCTTGTTCCACGTTGCCCAGGCTCACGGCCTGCAGCAGTTTGTCGAATGCCACGGTCTTCTTCTGGTCCATCGGGCGGCTGTCGGTCTTGTCGCATTCGCACACGCCCACGCAGTCGACGATCACGAAGTGGTCTTTGTGCACGTGTTCGCCGGGGTTCACGCCGCGCAGGTCGTCGTCCTTGATCACGCGCACGCCGCGGCCCTTCATCTGCTCGAAGAAGCTGCGGCTCTTCACGCTGCGCAGGAACACCACCATCTCCACCGGCTTGATGTCGGTGCCGGTGGCGATCATGTCCACCGTGACGGCGATGCGCGGGTAGTAGCTGGTGCGGAACGCGCGGATCAGGTTCTCCGGCGTGTCGCCAGTGGTTCGGTAGGTGATCTTCTGCGCGAATTCATTGCCGCGGCCGAACTCCTCGCGCAGGATCTGCACGATGGTCTCGGCGTGGTTGTCGTCCTTCGCAAAGACCAGCGTCTTGGGCAGCTCCTGCCGCTGCGGGAACAGGTCGGCCTTCCACTTGTCGCGCAGCGTGCGGGCGATGGTGCGGATCTGGTCGGGCGTCTGGACCCTGCGGTCGAGCTCTTCGGGCGCGTAGTCGAAGTCGTCGTCGAGCTGCCAGTC
>JANNKS010000036.1:0-1843 GCA_031396425.1 Rhizobacter sp.
GGATGTCGGTTGTGTGAGCACGTCCAACGCCAGCGCCAGATCATCGATCGAACGCGCCAGCGGCCCGGCAACGGCCAGCGTGCGGTAGCCATTGATCTCGCCGGGGAGCGGGACGATGTGCCCTTCAAACGAGACCACGCCATGCGTCGGTTTCAATCCATAGACGCCGCAAAAACCCGCAGGAAGACGAATCGAGCCCGCCAGGTCACTGCCCAGTGACAGCGAGGTCATGCCGGTTGCCAGCGCAGTCGCGCATCCGCCGCTGGAGCCGGCCGGTGTGCGCGTGGCGTCCCACGGATTGTTGGTTTTGCCGAAGATGGGATTGTCCGTTTGCATGTCCATCGCCAGGGTGGGCGTATTGGTCCTGCCAATGACGATTGCGCCAGCCTCTTTCAACAGCGTGATCGCCACCGCATCGGTATCGGGGATGTGGTCCTTGAGCGGCAGGTAACCCGCCGTGGTGCGCGAGCCCTTGACGCGATAGGTGTCCTTGATCGTGATCGGAACCCCATGCAGTGGGCCGCATGGTCCGCCTTCGGCCCTGGAACGATCTGCCTGGTCTGCTTGAGCAAGCGCTTCTGCCTCGTTGAGCGTCACGATGGCGTTGTACGCGGGGTTGTGCTTCTTGATCTGCGCAAAAAAAGCCTCTGCAGTTTGCCGAGAGCTTATTTCTCCAGCGCGAAGCATGGTGGCAAGTCGGCTGGCTGAAAGAAAGTTGAGAGATGGTTTCATGAATGCTCCGTTGACACAGGACAGGGTGCAGATTGAACTGAAGGTGGCGTTACTGTCGGCGGCACGGATCGATGGGAGTCGTTCATGGTCGAGTCGCCCATGCTGGGGTCGGTAACGCCAGCCCGGGCGGGCTCGTCCGATGTCGCACCAGCGCCACCCCGAGCACCAGCATCCAGATCGGCAGCACGACGTTGTTGAGCGCTGCGATCGGCTCGACCCAGCCGGTCACGTTGCGCAGCATGGCCAGGCCGCCCAGCAGGCTGGCCGACGCGCCGGCCACCAGCAGCCAGCGCCGTGCAGGTGCCGCCGCGCGGGTGAGCACGACGGCAGCGCACAGGAAAAATGAGTTCAGGAACAGCTCGCCCAGAAACTCGCCGATGAAGTTGCCCAGGTAGCTGTTGGATGCGGCGAAGACCGCGTTGATGGCCTCGCGCGCGGTGGGCGATGCATCCGCGTAGGCGAGTGCAAGCTGCCAGTGCAGGCTGGGCCAGCGCAGCAGGCCCGCCATCATGGCGGCGGCACTCAGCACCGCCAAGATCAAGGCCGCCCTGGCTGCCAGCGGTGCGGCATGGCGCCCGGCGGCGTAGACGCCGATGGCCGTGGGCAAGAGCAGCAACGGGATCAACCCGTACAGCACCCAGACCGCGCGGCCACCCGGCCCCAGCGCCAGCAGCCGCGGCAACACCTGCGCAGCCGGCAGGTCCAGCACATCGGGGTAGCCGAAGCTGCGCGCCAGCACCACGAAGACGGCGGAGTACAGCAGCGTCGCGGCGATCAGCGCGCCACCGCCCACCACCGTCGCTGCACGCGAAAACTTGGTTGACTCACGACTCACCCTAAACTCCTTCTGACACCTTGATCGGCGTGACTGAAGTGTGAAGTGGGCCGGTCCGATCAGGAATGACGGGACGCGCCACCGACTTGACCCGGCGCGCCAGATTCCTTGCCTGAATGGAGCCAGGATGCGTGAGGCCACGATTGCGACGTCGCTGCTGATCGACTTCCTCGGTTTCCTCGGCCGTCGTGGCCTGGCTGCCGAAACGGTCTGTCGAGCGGCGCAGATCGACCCCGCTTGGGTCGACGAGCCCAATTCACGTGTCCCCGCCGCGGC
>JANNKS010000042.1:0-3380 GCA_031396425.1 Rhizobacter sp.
CATGGCGCGAAGAGCGTGACGCAGTTCGAGCTGCTGCCCATGCCGCCCGAACAGGAAAACAAGCCGCTGGTGTGGCCCTACTGGCCGACCAAACTGCGCACCTCATCGAGCCACGAAGAGGGCTGCGAGCGCGAGTTCGCCATTGCCACCAAGGAATTCATCGGTGACAAGGAGGGCGGCAAAGCGGGCAAGCTGAAAGCCCTCAAGACCGTGCATGTGCAATGGCTGGGCGGCAGGATGACCGAGGTCGAAGGCAGCGAGAAGATCCTGCCGGCTGAGCTGGTGCTGCTCGCGATGGGCTTTGTCAGCCCAGTGGCGAGCGTGCTCGATGCTTTCGGCGTTGACAAAGACACCCGCGGCAACGCGCGCGCCAGCACGGAGTTCCTCGGTGGCTACGCCACCAATGTCGACCAGGTTTTCGCCGCCGGCGACATGCGGCGCGGCCAATCGCTGGTCGTGTGGGCGATTCGCGAGGGGCGCCAAGCGGCGCGGGCGGTGGACGAGGCCTTGATGGGGCGCAGCGAATTGCCGCGCTGAACCATTCGCTCGCAGAACCGACTTCGCTGCGCCCGACAGCCGCGAAACGTTGGTGCGCGGATGAGGTTGCTGACTGAAATGTCGAGACCGGCGTAGCGTGCGCTCGCCGCGCATCCGCAGCAACAACTGAACACACACGGCAACCGAGTGTTGCCGCGAAAAGCCGCGGATTCACCCCGCTGGCGTTGCCGTCCCGCATCGCTGAAAACTCGTTCTCACCGTTCGTCCTCACCGCCGCGCCCGCTCGTCGGCGGGTCTGGACGATCCGCGCACTTTCACACAGCGCGTCCGAACCATCGTCCGCAGAATCCGCTTCCATCAACCTGGCCAACAGGCCCGTCGGCGCAACGGATCCTCGCAAAGGACGCTCATGTATCAACGTGCAATCTCCACTCGTCGCGGCTCAAGCGGCTTCACGCTCATTGAGATCATGGTCACGATCGCGATCATCGCGATCATCTCCTCGGTCGCCATTCCTTCGTATGCCGATTACGTGCGGCGCGGAGCGCTGCCAGAGGCGTTCACCAATCTCTCGGACTACCGAGTGAAGATGGAGCAGTACTACCAGGACAACCGCAACTACGGCACGGTTGCGTGCGCTGATATCGCGGGGGGACCAACCTGGGCGAATTTTCTGCCTGCCAACCGAAAGTATTTCGCATACGCCTGTGCGATATCGAATGCCGGCCAGGGCTACACGATCACCGCAACCGGCACCGGAACCGAGGCATCGAATGGTCATGCCTACACGATGAACCACAGCGGCACGCAGGGCACCACCAGCTTCAAGGGCTCGGCGGTGGCGAAGACCTGCTGGGTTTCGAAGGGCTCGGAATGCTGACCCGACGCACACCACAGCGCGGCGTCACGCTCATCGAGCTGGCCGTCACGTTCATCGTTCTGGGGCTGCTCGTCGTGGCGGCCGGGCCCAGCATCACCGCTTGGATCGGCAACACGAATGTTCGCAATACGGCCTCGTCGATCTACGCCGGCCTGAATCGGGCGCGCGCAGAAGCGGTGCGCGTGAATCGACCGGTGCGCTTCTCGCTTGTCGCCGTCACCGACCCGGCAGTGCTGGACAACAGCTGCGCACTTTCCGCAACGGGCGTGTCATGGGTGGTGAGCGTGAATGATCCCACGTCACTGTGCTCCGTCGTGCCTTCGGAAACGGTCGCCCCGCTGATCGTCGACAAGGCCGCAGGCGGTGATGGTGGCAGGCGCGTCACCGTCGCAGCCCTGCAGGCCGACGGTGCGACGGCCGCCAACAGCATCACCTTCAACGCATTTGGCCGCGTGGCTGACGCCACGGCGATCGCCCGAATCGACATCGACAACCAAGTGGCTGGCGGCGACTACCGGGCCCTGCGTGTCCTGGTCGGCAACGGCGGCACGGTGCGCATGTGCGACGTCAAGGTCACTGATTCAAACGACCCACGCAAGTGCTGAGGCGCTGATGAAAAACACTCAGGAAATCAAGAAAGCCGGCTTTCGCAAGGCAAAGGCTCAAGGCTTCATGCTGATCGAAGCCTTGGTCGCGTTGCTGATATTCGCTTTCGGTGTTCTCGGTCTCGTCGGCCTGCAAGCGGCAATGACCAAGGCGCAGTCAACGGCCAAATATCGGGCGGATGCGGCGTTCCTCGCCCAACAGGTGCTCGGAACGATGTGGTCTGACGCGCCCAACATCGCCAGCTATGCGACCGCGAATTGCACCGGCTACGCGCGCTGCAGCAGCTGGGCCGCGAAGGTGGCAAGCACCTTGCCCGCTGGCGCAGCCACCGTGACTTTGGCGGCCAATGACGTGACGGTGGCCATCACCTGGACCCAGCCGAACGAAGGTACGCACACCTTCACCACGCGAACCACGATTGCCGTGAATTGATCATGATGAACGAGTCAACAACCCCTGCAAGACGGATGGCAATGCGGCATCGCGGCGTCACCTTGGTCGAGCTGATGGTGGGCATGCTGATCGGCCTGCTCGCCGTCATTGTCATTTCGCAAGTGATGCTTGTCTCGGAAGGACAGAAGCGCACGACCACCGGTGGCTCCGACGCCCAGGTCAACGGAGCGCTCGCCCTGTTTGCGATGCAGCGCGATCTGGAGATGGCCGGCTATGGCATCACCAGCAGTCCGGGCGCAGTGGGGTGCCCGATCAGCGCGCGCTTCAATGGTGCTGTACCCACGGGGTTCCCGACCGTCCTGGCGCCGGTACTGATCACCAAAGAGGCAGACCGCCCGGCAGGCAGTGTCGGAGACGCCATACGCCTGTTGTCAAGTTCGAACAACGCCTATGCGGTCCCGACTCGTGTGGTGCCTCCCGCCTATGCGGTTGGCGGGCAAGCCTTCCCGGTGACCGCAGCTCTGGGCATCCGGCAGGGTGACCTGGCGTTGGTGGCCATCGACGCGACTCAACCCTGCTGGGTGTTCCAGGCTACTGCCGCACCGACCAGCCAGTCGGTGCCGCGTGTCGACGATGCCGCGAACTGGAACACGCCTGGCATGCCCAACCTCGCGTATGCCGATGGCAGCGTGTTGATCAACCTCGGCACGTTCGTCGACACGACTTACCAGATCGTCGCGAACACACTGCAGCAACAGAGTTTCGATCTCACGTCACCGAATACGCGGCCGCCGCGCGACGTGCAGCCGGATATCGTCAACATGCGAGCCCTCTATGGAAAGGACACCGACGGCGACGGCGACGTCGATGTGTACGACGACATCACTCCGGCGACGAACGCGACATGGCTGCAGGTCATTGCCGTTCGTCTGGTCGTGGTGGCACGCAGTGACCAGTTCGAAAAGGAAAACGTCACACCGGCCAACCTGACCTGGGACGTTGG